>RFQK01000135.1 GCA_009925045.1 Methylococcaceae bacterium | reverse complement strand
CGGCCTCGGTATAAGAATCCGCTCGTCCACCCTGACGCACGATACAGACATCACCTAAATAAATTTCGATCGCTTCCAAATCCATATGCACAACACCCGCACGCCCGACAGCTGCAAGAATCCGGCCCCAATTCGGGTCGCTGGCAAAAAAAGCGGTTTTCACTAACGGAGAATGGGCTATGGTTTTAGCCACTTGTACTGCTTCTGCACTATCTTGGGCTTGTTCAACCACAATTCGCATTAACTTTGTCGCCCCTTCACCGTCACGGACAATCAGTTCAGCCAGACGTTTACAGACTTTATTCAAAGCAGCCGCAAATACTTCATACTCAGCTGAATTCGCTTCGATAATGGGTGCGGCACTGGCGCCACTGGCCAGAATAGTACAGGCATCATTGGTTGAAGTATCACCGTCAACGGTAATGCGGTTAAAAGATTTTTCAACAGCGTTCGCAAGACAGGCCTGTAGCAGTTCAGCGCTAATTTTCGCATCCGTCGCCAAAAAACCCAGCATGGTCGCCATATTGGGTTGTATCATCCCGGCACCTTTGGAAATGCCAGTAATCACCACTGTCTCACCGGCAATTTCAAAACGTTCCGAAGCACCTTTGGCAAAGGTGTCAGTGGTCATAATTGCTTTGGCGGCTCTATCCCAGTGTTGTTCATCCAAATTAGCTGCCGCGGCGGGTAATGCGGCGACCAATTTGGCCAGCGGCAAAGGTTCACCAATCACCCCAGTCGAATAGGGCAAGACCTGATGCAACTCACCGCCCAATACCTGAGCCGCTGCTTCGCAACTACTCAAGGCATCGCTCATACCGCGCGGACCTGTCCCCGCATTGGCATTACCCGAATTACATAACAACCAGCGCGGTGCCTGGCTCAGATGCTGCCGAGCAACCGTGACCGGAGCTGCGCAAAAAGCATTTTGGGTAAATACTGCAGCACAACTCCCACCTGGCTCCACTGCCATTAACAAAATATCGTCGCGAACAGTTTGTTTGATTCCGGCATTACAGGTACCGAGCCTGACCCCTTTAACGGGGTGCATAGTAGGAAATGAGGTATCGCCGACTGCCATAATGAGTCCTATCTGAAAGGGAAAAAAGCGGATCTAGGTGACCTGAATTTCGATGATGTATTCACCGGATTCAATCCGGGTATTGAGCACCTGATGTCCATTGATCCGGCACCAGGCAGGAATATCGTGCATGACCCCCGGATCCGTACAAATCACCGTTAAGGTATCACCGCTTTGCAGGGTTTTAATGGTGTCTTGGGTGCGAATAACCGGCAAAGGACACAGCAAACGCCGCAAACTGATTTCTTGATGACTCATATAAACCAGTCCTCAGGAATCTCATCGATCTTGAACGGCTGTACACTAATGATTTGCTCCACACCCTGTTGATCACGAACGCTTACTTCGACCTGGGCCTCATCACGTCCTTGACCATAGCGAGCCAGGATTCGGCCGGCCAAAGCAATGTCATCCGCATTCAAACTGCCATCCAATAACACCAGAGGCCCACGATGATGGGTACAGTGCATACTGACATATTCTTTTTTATAGCCGCTCATAAACTGGGCTTCACCGTCTTCACGGGCGACGATCAGTTTAAAATGTGGACGTGGACGAATGTGTCGGCCGACTTTTAATAACATCACATCGTCTAATTCGTAATCACGAGTACCGCGCGCTTTCCACAGGTCCACCAGCTTAAGCGAATAACTTTCATCAGTAAGGAAACAACAACCGCCGGCAGGCTGGGCATAATCACTGAAGCCAAATTCTTTAGCCAGTGCCATCTGCGGTTTTCGTGAACGCCCACTGAAACCGAATAACTGATTACGATCAATCCAGCCTTCACGTTCTGGCAAAGTTGCCGGTAAATTCTGGGCACACAAGGGGCGTAACAGACGATCATCCGCACCCGATTCCGCGGCGATCACCGGCATGGTGTATTTGCGTTGTGACATGGGGCGCTGACCGATCACTTCGCCAGTAATAATAAAATCAAAGCCATTTTCCTGCATCCATTGCTTGGCTTTGTTGACCATAAAAATTTTGCAGTCCAAACACGGATTCATATTAGCCCCATAACCATGTTTGGGATTAATTAGCACCTGCTTGTATTCTTCAATAATATCAATGATATGGAGTTTAATGCCGAGTTGTTCAGCCACCCACAAGGAATTATTGCGCTTGACTTTATCCGTGTCGCGTTTACGAATCGCATGGGTATGACCCTCGACACAAAAACCTGTAAAAAAATTGATACCTTCGACGTGTATGCCCTGGTTCATGATGGCTTTGGTTGCCAGCATGGAGTCCAGACCACCGGAGATCAGCGCCACCGCTTTTCTTTGTTGACTCATAACAGTGTTAGATCGCTAGAGCGGTCCTGCCAAAGACAGGACCGGTTTGACTTTAAGTCCGTTAGGACGCGTGCGGATTAGTGACTAACGTCAACTTTGTGGCCTTTGGTTTGGCCAATTTGTTGCAAAGTCTCGGTAAACCACTGAGTATCAATATCAAAAGGTTTACCTCCTTTAATACGAGGAAACTCAATTGCACGCAAGACATTACCATTGTCTTCATCATGTCCAATTACACCGGATTCACGACGGTAAGCACATTCAACTGCCAAATCTGCACAGGATTTAATCAGACGCATATCGCTAACGTTTGAAGCAGCTGCACGGGCAAAATAACCTGATTTTTGCACCAGAGTTTTTTCCGCACCGATCATTTGAGCGAATTGCTCACCGAACCATTTACCTGGGTTAACAGCATCCAGTTTAATGTGACCAAAGGCATCACGCGGCACTTCCTGACCTTTAGCCTGCATTTCTGCGACGATAGCATCCACACCTGCACCTTCAGAAACGAAGATATTGACACAATCAACAGTGTCCATCAGCTGACGCAGACGCGCGGCTTCGGCTTGTAAGTCAATCGCCATTTCAGGAACGAAAATCGCGTGCACTTCATACGATTCACGAGATAAACCTAATTCTGGCAGCCAGTCTTTTTGATCCAACAATTTACGGTATTCTTGCGCGGTCGCGGCGGTTAACCAACCACAGTTACGCCCCATCACCTCGTGGACAATCAACATACGTGGGTTGGCATTATTCTCAGCCACTACGTTCAGGTAATAACGCGCACCTTGTTCAGCTGCGGTCCAAGCACCTAATGATTGTTTAATCGGGAATACATCATTATCGACGGTTTTCGGCAAACCAATCACCGTCAAACCATAGTTGTTTCTGGCCAAAAATGCTGCCAAATCAGCCGCAGCGGTATTGGTATCATCACCACCGATGGTATGCAAAATATCGACGCCGTCTTTCACCAACTGATCAGCTGCAACTTTTTGAGGATCTTCACCTTCTTGCACTAAGCCACGTTTGACGCAATCTTTGATATTGGTCAGTTTGACACGGCTATTACCGATGACTGAACCGCCAAAATCCTGCAATAGACCCGCTTTAGCACGGACTTCTGGGGTCACGGTGTAGTAATCACCTAATAATAAGCCTTTGTAACCGCCACGGTAGCAGATAATTTCTATGCTAGGATCAATTTCAGTATAACGCTCGATCAGGCTGCCGATAGCTGAGTTCAGACAGGGCGCTAAGCCGCCCGCGGTAAGAATTGCAACTTTATTAGGTTTGTTCATGATGCTCAAAAATAAAGGTTAATGACAAAAAATCCGCTGAATTATAGCACACGGGCAAGCGCGTTTAGCACTGCCTACAACTGATCACTCAGCGACTAGCATAAGTCGATTGGTATAACTCAATACCCTTCATAACCTCGTCACGGGCCTCCTCCAGTGAACCCCAACCTTCGACGCTGACCCATTTACCCTCTTCCAAATCTTTATAGTGTTGGAAAAAGTGTGTGATTTGCGCCAATTTGTCTGGCTGGATATCCCGATAATCGGTGACATGATTATAAAACGGGGTCAGTCGCGGCATAGGCACTGCCAATAACTTAGGATCGGGTCCGGCCTCATCGATCATTTTCAGAACCCCAATGGGCCGACAAGTAATCACTGAACCACTGAGTAATGGCGCTGGTGCAATTATCATCACATCAATCGCATCACCGTCTTCTGCCAAAGTCTGAGGAATATAACCATAATTGCAGGGATAGCGCATGGCCGTTCCCATAAAACGATCCACAGTCAATTCACCAGTCAGTTTGTCGATTTCATATTTAACCGGATCACTGTAAGCGGGGATTTCAATGATGACATTAATTTCAAAGGGAACGTTATTTCCGGCCGTAACCTGGGTAAAAGACACTAAGGAGCTCCTTGCATAAAAGTAAACGCTGTTATTATAACCGTTGTCGATATCAACCCGAGGCTAAATACGTGCAAGGCAGCATAGAAAAAATGGTCACACGACTCGCTAATCCTGTGCAATATCACCTGCCCATCGGTGAAACAACGCTGGATGTAAATGCCCGTCTCGGTCAACACCTGAATTTGCAGTATACCGGACAGATTTTTTGCGTCCATTGCCAGAAAAAAACCAGCAAAAGTTTTAATCAAGGTTACTGTTACCCTTGTTTTATGCGTCTGGCACAATGTGATA
>RFQK01000134.1 GCA_009925045.1 Methylococcaceae bacterium | reverse complement strand
GACAACCGCAAAGCTCACGCACCCCTACGAATACATACACGATGAGGTGGCCTACAATTACCGGCTACCGAATCTCAACGCAGCACTTGGATGCGCCCAACTCGAACAACTCGAGCATTTTATTAGCGCAAAAAGAGCTCTGGCCAAACGCTATGCCGATCAATTAAACGGGAGCGACCTGAGGTTTGTCGCAGAGCCCCCCGATTGCCGTTCCAATTATTGGCTCAACGCGGTTATTTGCTGCGATCGGAGACACCGCGATGTACTGCTTAAATACACTAATGATCATGGAATTATGACACGCCCTATTTGGGCTCTGATGAACCATCTTCCGATGTATTTCCAATGCCGAAAAGGGGATCTCAGCAACGCCGAATGGCTGGAGGCAAGGGTCGTAAACTTGCCAAGCAGCGTTCTTTCCGACGTACACTGATGAAACGTAAGGTCGCTATCTTTACCGGAACACGAGCCGAGTATGGACTCCTCTACTGGCTCATGAAAGATATCCAAGCCAGCCAAACACTCGAATTGCAAATCATTGCCGCTGCAATGCACTTTTCACCTGAGTTTGGTGAAACTTGGCGGCAAATTGAGAAGGACGGATTCCACATAGATGCCAAAGTTTTTGAAGCCCTTTCAGTGGTACAGGCATCGCTCATCATGCGAATCCCCGTGGCGCATCTACACGGCGGTGAAATTACCGAAGGAGCGTACGATGACTCAATACGCCATGCGATCACCCAAATGGCTTCTTTGCATTTTGTTGCAGCTGAACCATATCGCAAGCGAGTTCTCCAACTGGGTGCAGACCCCGAATCAGTCTTTAACGTCGGGGCAATCGGACTGGATCATCTTAGGCGGAGCCCGCCGATCAAGTTGACCGAACTTTCAACAGACTTCGGATTCGAATTAAAGCAACCGTACATCATCGCGACTTACCACCCGGTCACAGCGTTTGACGAAGATCCAGTGGTTAGCCTTCAGGCCATGCTCGAGGCTATCAGCCGCATACCCGACTATCAGATCGTTCTGACATACCCGAATGCGGACAACGGCGGCCGGGACCTTATTCCCCTTCTCCAACAGTATGCAAAGAGCGCCCCCAAGAGGGTACTAGTGATTCCATCTCTCGGGTCACGCCACTATTTAGGAGCGCTCGCATACGCTGCCGCTGTCATTGGAAACTCCTCCAGTGGCATTATAGAGGCACCGTCATTTGGCATTCCTACAGTGAACGTTGGAAAACGACAAAAGGGACGTCTCGCCGCCAGTTCGGTGATCCATTGTTCTCCGACTGAAAAAGATATCCTCGACGCACTGACACTTGCTCTCTCCACCGGCTTTTCCCTGAGCTGCAGAAATGTCCAGAACCCTTATGGTGCGGGGAACGCCGCCAAAAGCATCGTCGAAATACTCAAATCCTACAAATTTCCGTTACTTCGGCGTTTCAATGATCTGCCGTAACCATTATGAAACGTCCAGATGTAAGACCAGTCGCCGTTGTCACTAAAGGCACCGACAGGACCGCCTCAAAATCCAGAGCCAATGCCTGCAAGCTTTATCCCCGCACTACCTTATATGTCAGTCTTTTGGGTGGAAACGCTTCACCATGCCTCGAGACCCAGATACAATGCCTGAATTCGGCCTCCGAAAAAACTGACACACACAGCGGATAGATTCACTAGCAATTCAGGCGAAGCGATCTGTATCATTTAAATCATTTGCACAAATCAGCTGCAGCGGACACACTATCCCAGCGAAAAGGCTCACGAGTGAACTCGGCCCCCAAGTAAAAATACCCAATCCATCGAAGAAGAAACCGGTTCCTCAGAATAAATGACAAGGCCGCACTATTATTAGGCTTCTCCCCCTCGATCGAAGCAGGCCTCCAAGAAGCAAAAATGTGAAAAACCGTAGACTGTCAATAGGGTATTTTGCCGACGGTAT
Organism: Methylococcaceae bacterium; assembly: GCA_009925045.1. Classification (GTDB taxonomy): domain Bacteria; phylum Pseudomonadota; class Gammaproteobacteria; order Methylococcales; family Methylomonadaceae; genus Methylomonas. The sequence goes on along the minus strand of RFQK01000134.1, from coordinate 2,673 downwards.
TTGGGCACACGCAGCTTTCCACCTCTTAGTCGGCGACCCTTCGTTAAAAATTCGGTTCGTTTGCGTCAGGTATGATTCACAGGACCAACTCTTGCGTGAACTAGCCTCTGCACACGGAATCCCTGTGCTCCGGCATCCCAATATAAACTCCCATGAGTTCTTGCGAAGAATGCGGGAATCAGGCTCTGATATGTTCGTTTCGATGAGTTTCAATCAAATTTTCGGCAAGGAAATTCTCAAAATCCCTTCCGCTGGAACCATCAATTGCCACGCCGGAAAGCTTCCTTTTTACCGCGGCCGCAACGTACTAAACTGGGCTTTGATCAATGACGAAAAAGAATTCGGAATAACCGTTCATTACGTCGACGAAGGAATAGACACCGGGGATATTCTTGCCCAAAAATGCTTCCCAATTACCGATGAGGACAATTATGCGTCTTTATTGTCTACGGCACACCAGGAGTGCGCGATAATCCTTTACGAGACGATAAACCTCTTACGCTTGGGAACGGCTACCCGAACCCGTCAAAGCGATATCCACCCTGTGGGATTTTACTGCGGGATACGCAAGGAAGGCGACGAAAAGCTGGATTGGAACCAAACCAGTCGTGAGGTTTTCAATTTCATTCGCTCCATCTGTCATCCGGGTCCCAAAGCGCTGTGTTTCCTAGAAGGCGAGGCGATCCGAATCAACAGCGCTCGGCTGATTCCTCACGCCCCAGCCTATCGTGGAATACCGGGACAAATCGTAGGCAAAACAGCCAATGGATTTATAGCTAAGACAGTAGATAGTACCGTCGAAATTACGAACTTTACCTTCGACGGTAAGATCCGCGTGGGAGACCGACTCAAATGAACAGTGTTTTCATTATCGCAGAGGCTGGGGTAAATCACAATGGAGATATAAACGTAGCCAAGCAGTTGATTGACATCGCCCTTGAATCAGGTGCTGATGCAGTAAAGTTCCAGACCTTCAAAGCACGTAACCTTGTCACCAAAAACGCTCCCAAAGCCGAGTACCAACTGAAGGCAACCGACAGTCTAGAATCACAATTTGAAATGATTCGCCGATTAGAATTGGACCTCTGCGACCATGAGACGCTCATCGCCCATTGCGCCGATAGAGGAATTAAATTCCTATCTACTCCATGTGAAAGTAGGCTACTCCGACCACACACTAGGGATTGAGGTTCCAATCGCAGCGGTGGCGCTCGGAGCCGTCGTGATCGAAAAACATTTCACCCTCGATCAAAACATGGACGGACCGGATCACAAGGCCTCCATGGAACCACAGGAACTGAGGGCCATGGTCTCGGCGATCCGCAACATCGAAGTAGCATTAGGCGACGGAGTAAAAAGAGTAAGCGAAAGCGAAAGACGCAACATAGCTATCGCCCGAAAATCCATCATAGCATCAACGCGTATCCACAAGGGCGAACTATTCTCCGAATCAAACCTTGCCACAAAACGCCCCGGCACAGGCGTGAGCCCGATGCGGTGGGATGAACTTTTAGGTAAACCCAGTCCCCGCAATTTCGACGAGGACGATATAATCCAATTATAAAACAACGACTCCAACGTTCGAAATGAAGTAATTCATCAAGCGCGCCGCCAAGTCGATCCACGAATCAAATACTAAGATCGCCTCAGTCAGGGCCTTAAATCTGGACTTATGATTCGCTCAGGTCAACTCGAATCATCTGCTTGTCTCGCAGACTCGACTCAGAGAGATATCCATCTACTGAATCAAAGTCGCTTTTAACAGAGCGCAAAATAATCTGAAAAAGTGCAATTTAAATGAAAAATAGAAAACTGGATAATGATATCTTCTGGTGCACTCACTGCCTTAATATGTCCACGAGGCCCCGAATATCTTTCAATGAGGAAGGTCGTTGCAATGCATGCCAGTGGATGACGGAAAAGCGAAGCCTTGATTGGAGCGAGAGAGAGGCCCGGCTTAGATCGCTCATTCAAAACAATAAGAGCAACAGCCCCTTCGACGTCTTGGTTCCTGTAAGCGGAGGAAAAGACGGATCGTATGTTGCCCATACTTTGAAGAATCGGTACGGCCTAAGACCATTGTGTGTCACTGTAAGGCCGCCACTTTCTCTAGAAATAGGAGACGCGAACCTAAAAGCGTTTATAAATTCCGGATTTGATCATATTCACGTCTCGCCCGACATTCAGGCAATGCGCAGGTTAGACAAAATAGGGTTTCTTCAGTACGGGCAGGGATACTACGGCTGGCTTATAGCGATACACACGGCGGTTCTGCGAGTTGCAATAAATTTTGATGTACCCCTTGTATTTTATGCTGAGGACGGTGAAATTGAGTATGGAGGAGGCACTGAGAAAAAAAACGAGGGGGTTTATGGTATCGATTACATGAAAAAGGCCTACCTAAACTCCACTTACGACCATGTGATCTCCTCCTCAAAGCTTTCGGAAAATGAGCTGTACTGGTTCAAATTTCCCGAAGAACTCCATTCGCGAAAGAACGTTAATGTAACTCACTTTAGCTATTACGAGAACTGGGACCCATATCGTAATTACCTCGTCGCGCGAGAATTCTGCGGTCTAGCGGAAAAGCAGGAAGCAAGCGTCGGCACGTTCACCAACTTCGCTCAGAACGACCAGGCGCTAGCCTCCCTCCATTACTACCTCATGTATCTG
>RFQK01000133.1 GCA_009925045.1 Methylococcaceae bacterium | reverse complement strand
AGCCGTCATGAAACAATTACTCATTGTCGTCTTAAGTCTTTTTACCAGTATGGTGTATGCCGATACCTGTAGCGGATTATTAAATTTTCAAACCAAGCGTTTACATTCTTCGGAGCAAGTAGACTTTTGTCAGGCCTATCAGGGTAAGTTGCTGTTGGTGGTCAATACGGCCAGTAATTGTGGCTATACACCGCAGTTCAAAGGCCTAGAAGCGCTTTATCAAAAGTATAAAGATAAAGGGCTGATGATAGTGGGTTTTCCATCCGATGATTTTCATCAGGAATTTGCGGATGCCGAAAAAACAGCCAAAGTGTGCTATCTGAATTATGGGGTCACGTTTCCAATGATGGCCACCAGTTCGGTTAAGGGTCAACAAGCAAATGCCTTGTTTAAACAATTAATCAGCGCATCTGGACAAGAACCCCAATGGAACTTTCATAAATATTTGATCAGTCAGGACGGTAAGCAAGTCAACGCTTACGAAAGCAGTGTCACACCTGAGCAATTAGATCCTGTCATCAAGACCATGCTGGTTCATTAGGCCAACAGATGGCTAAAGTCGGATTGGTTTGGTTTGATCAGGATTTCAGGCTTGCTGATAATCCTAGCCTGATAAAAGCTTCAGTTGAATGCGACCAATTAATTTGTGTTGTTTGTTTTAACCCTCAAAACCTATTGCCAAACCGATATGGCTTGACTGGGTTTTCAGCAAACCGATTGAAGTTTTTAAAAGAATCGCTTCGAGATCTTGACCAAAACTTAAGACACTATGGTCAACAGTTGCTGATGGCTCATGAGCCGCCCTTGAAGCTGTTAATTGACCTGATTAATCGCTACCAGGTCTGTAAGGTCTATCGTCAACGAAGCTTTGGCTATTATGAAAACAGGGTTTGGCAAGATTTGCAGCAGCGGGTCTCCCAGCTTACAGTTGAGGTTTCTGACGCTCACACCCTGTTTGATTCGCAACAATTAACCGATGTTTTGAATCATTTTCCGAAACATTTCACGCAGTTTCGACATCAAGTTGAAGCTTTAAGGGTGAATGCTCCTTTAAGTCTGCCCGAAAAAATTCCTGGTCCCCCATTGTTGGAGGAGGGAGATGCTTTCAACAACACTAAATTGTTCCAAGACGAAAATAATCAAACGCTTGAAACAGGTTTTGTCGGCGGTGAAACGCCGGCGCGATTGCACCTTAGGGCTTATTTTTCAGGTCATTTGCCAAACCAAATATAAGTCAGTGCGAGATCAATTGGACGGCTGGGATAATTCCACTAAATTCTCACCCTGGTTGAGTAACGGCTGTTTGTCAGTCAGGCAAATCTATTCAGATTTAAAAGCCTATCAGGCTAAAAATGGCAGAAACGAGTCAAGTGACTGGATATTTTTCGAGTTGCTGTGGCGCGAGTTTTTTCAATGGAATGCCTATATTCATTCGGCCCAATTGTTTCGTTTCCGGGGGGTGAAGTCTACTCCGCCTTTGACCAGTTTTTATGCGGAACGCTTTCAGAAATGGTGTAAAGGCAATACGCCTTTTCCCTTAGTGAATGCCAGTATGAATCAACTCAGTCGCACCGGTTACATTTCCAACCGTGCCCGGCAGATCGTCGCCAGTTGTCTGGTGAATGAATTAGACTTGGATTGGCGATATGGGGCTGCTTATTTTGAACAACAATTGCTAGATTATGATGTGGCTGTCAATCGCGTTTACCATGCAAGTCTTGAGGAAACCCACTATGGCAAGTCTTACCTTTTTAGGGGCCAGCGGCCAAGTCACCGGTTCATGTTATTTACTTGAAACCGAATCAAAACGTATCTTGCTGGATTGCGGAATGTTTCAAGGTTCCAAAGCCACAGAAAAACAAAATACCGCTGAATTTGCCTTTGATCCTGCCACGATTGATGCCGTGCTTATCTCGCACGCACATCTCGATCATTGTGGCCGTTTGCCAAAACTGGTTAAAGAGGGATTTAGTGGTCAGTTGTTTATGACTCAAGCCAGTTTTGCTTTGCTGGAATTGATGCTGCGCGACGCTGTGCATCTGCATTTAAGAGATATCGAATGGGAAAACAAACGTCGCCAACGTGCCGGCAAAGAACCCCTAGAGCCGCTTTACGATTTAGATGACGTTGAGGCCCTGTTAAAACTTCGCCAGCCTCTGAGCTATAACCAGGAACTTGAAATTGTCTCGGGTACGCGCTTAACGTTTTATGAGGCAGGCCACATCTTAGGTTCCTCAATAGTCAAATTGCGTCTGACTGAAAATAACCAAGACAAAGTATTGGTGTTTAGTGGCGATCTGGGAAATCCTAATTCCGCTTTATTACGTGATCCGGCCATATTGACCGAAGCGGATGTCTTATTATTGGAATCAACCTATGGTGACCGTGATCACAAACCATTGGAAAATACCTTGCATGAGTTGCGTGAAGCTTTGGCTGAAGCAGCGCATAGCGGCGGTAATGTCATTATTCCGGCTTTTGCAGTGGGCAGAACTCAGGATCTGATCTATTGGTTAGGCAAACTACAGCGAATGGGTGGAGTGCCGCAGAAAAAAATTTATCTGGACAGTCCGATGGCGATTACTGCCAGTGAAATCTATGCAGCGAATACTGCTTTGTTTAATATCGACGACCCCGAATTTACTCAAGTCGCTCCGAATGGCTGGCATGCCTGGTTGGAGGGCTTGATGTATTCCGAAACCGCTGAGGAGTCAATGGCAATTAACCGAATTTCCGGAGGTGCGATTATTATCGCTGGCAGTGGAATGTGTAATGGCGGTCGCATTCGCCATCATCTTAAATATAATTTGTGGCGCCGCAATGCCCATATTGTCATTACCGGCTTTCAGGCCGAAGGCACGATGGGCCGATTGTTGGTGGATGGTGTTAAGAAATATATCAAAATTCTCGGTTCCGAAGTCAAAGTCGAAGCCAAAATTCACACCTTGGGTGCCTTAAGTGCTCATGCTGATCAAAGCCAGTTATTAAACTGGGCCAGTCATTTTAAAGATCCTAAACCTAAGTTGTATCTGGTTCACGGTGAAAAAACCGCTGCTTTATCCCTGCAAACCTGTTTTAAACGCCGAGGCTGGGAGGCAAATATCCCTGTTCATGGAGAGAGTATTCGGTTTTGATTATGCGCCAGATGACAAGGTAACTGAATGTGCGGTTGACCTGGATTATGCTAAGGTATGGTGATTGATTCTAACTAATCCAATTGATGAGGTTTCCACACTATGATTTACGCAGCGCCGCACAGTTCAGAGGCTTTGGTTCAGTTTAAACCCCAGTACGAAAACTTTATCAATGGTCAATGGACCTCCCCAGTCAGAGGTGAATATTTTGACGTTATCACCCCTATTAACGGTCAGAAATACACTCAGGTTGCACGTTCCTATGCTGAAGATGTTGAATTGGCTCTGGATGCCGCTCATGCCGCCAGTGTCAGTTGGCGCAAAACATCGCCGACTGAAAGGTCGAATCTGTTGTTAAAAATTGCTGACAGGCTGGAAGCAAATTTGGAAGTTCTGGCCTATGCCGAAACGGTTGATAACGGTAAGCCAATACGGGAAACGCTGAATGCTGATATTCCACTGGCGATTGATCATTTTCGATATTTTGCCGGTTGTTTGCGTGCCCAGGAAGGCAGTGTCAATGAAATCGATAGCAATACTGTCGCCTACCATTACCATGAGCCTTTAGGCGTAGTCGGACAGATTATTCCTTGGAATTTTCCGATTCTGATGGCGGCCTGGAAACTGGCGCCTGCAATTGGTGCCGGTAACTGTGTGGTACTCAAGCCGGCAGAGTCTACACCGATCAGCATTTTGATTCTGATTGAACTGATTGCTGATTTATTACCCTCTGGTGTAATCAATATCGTTAATGGTTATGGCCGTGAAGCGGGCATGCCTTTGGCGACCAGTAAACGGATTGCTAAGATCGCGTTTACGGGTTCAACTGCTACAGGACGTTCGATTGCTCAAGCTGCAGCAGCAAACTTGATCCCTGCAACCTTGGAGTTGGGTGGTAAATCCCCCAATATCTTTTTTGCTGACATTATGGAGGCAGACGACAGTTTGTTAGATAAGGCCGTTGAAGGCTTAGTGATGTTTGCTTTAAACCAAGGTGAAGTGTGTACTTGTCCATCAAGAGCGCTGATTCAAGAGTCTATTTATGATGCGTTTATTGCACGGTGCTTAGAGCGTATTCGTTTAATCAAACAAGGAAATCCTCTGGATACCGAAACCATGCTCGGTGCCCAAGCATCGCAGTTACAACTGGATAAAATTCTCAGCTACATCGAACTCGGTAAGCAGGAACAAGCTGAGGTTTTAATTGGTGGTCAGCAAGCCCAGTTAGGACCTGAATTGTCGGATGGTTATTACGTTCAGCCCACGGTCTTTAAAGGACACAACCAAATGCGTATTTTTCAGGAAGAAATTTTCGGACCGGTTCTGGGGGTTACTACGTTTAAAGATGAGCAAGAAGCATTAAAAATTGCCAATGACACTGCTTATGGATTAGGTGCTGGAGTTTGGACGCGTAACGGCAATCTTGCCTATCGCATGGGGCGTTCGATTGAGGCTGGCCGCGTTTGGGTTAACTGTTATCACGCCTACCCTGCGCATGCGGCTTTTGGTGGTTATA
>RFQK01000132.1 GCA_009925045.1 Methylococcaceae bacterium | reverse complement strand
TGGCATCCACCACCAGCAAAGCGCCTTCACAAGCAGAAAGTGAACGACTGACTTCATATGAAAAGTCCACGTGACCTGGGGTATCAATCAGATTCAGCTGATAAACCTGACCATCAAGCGCGGTGTATCGTAAGGCTGCTGTTTGTGCCTTGATGGTAATGCCACGCTCGCGCTCCAAATCCATGGAGTCCAACACCTGCGCTTCCATTTCACGGTCTGAAAGGCCACCACAGATTTGAATAAAACGGTCGGCCAGCGTTGATTTACCATGATCGATATGCGCGATGATGGAAAAATTTCTAATATGTTTTTGATCCACTGATTTTCTTAAGTATTAAATGAATTGTCCGTAATTTTTATTAAGCGATGTTTTAAACGGACAGACATTGCCGGAATTTTTCCACTGTTTCATCACTGAGCGGTTGGCGTTGATTATCCCAAACAACACCATCAAGTTCGTCGGCTAATTGGTCGATCGTATCGATAAAGTCTTCAAAAACCGCGACTGGATCGTCGAGTTCTTTGGGTTGCATGAAGAAAACGATACCCGGACAGAAGTAATCTTCCAGATCCTCATCAGGAAAAGTACCAGGCTCCAGCATACTGGCTACCGCGAAGTCTACCAGACGATTCTCATCTATCCTTTCAAATACTTTGACTGATCCATATTTCAGCCCTGCACGTTCAAAAGCATCTAACAAATCCAGACCATTAAAGCCCTCATCTGCTCTTGCAACCAGACTAAACTCAATCAGGGCAGGAATTTTGGGGACACTGGCAAGTGACTCATCGATCAAATCGGGAGGTAAGGCCGAAAACTCATCTTCATCCTCTTCAATATCAAAGAGTTCCACTTCGTCATCATCCTCAAATTCATCTTCCTCCAAATCACTGCTATCCGAGCGATTGCGTAAGGTTTTGATGAAATGCCACAAGATCATGACAACCATGACCAATCCGCCAAATAATACGATTACCCATCTTAATAATTCTTTATCCATTAGCTTTCCGCCATGCTGACTGCTTCTTCAATATCAACCGCTACCATCCGAGAGACCCCAGGCTCTTTCATAGTAACACCTGCTAAATGTTTTGCAATTTCCATTGTGACTTTGTTATGCGATATATATAGAAATTGTACCGTAGCGGACATTTCCTCGACCATTTTAGAAAATCTAACGACGTTAGCATCATCAAGTGGTGCATCCACTTCATCCAGCAAACAAAAAGGCGCCGGATTCAGTTCAAATATGGAAAATACCAGAGCCACCGCTGTTAAGGCCTTTTCCCCACCCGATAATAAGTGAATCGAACTGTTCCGTTTTCCTGGTGGTCTGGCAATAATGTTAACGCCCGCTTCTAACAAATCCGACTCGCTTAATTCCAAATAAGCTTGTCCGCCACCAAATAATTTCGGAAATTTTTCTTTAAGACCGGAATTAATACGATCAAATGTTTCCTGAAAACGCTGCCGACTTTCTCGATCGATTTTGCTGATGGCCTGATCCAAGGTATTGAGTGCCTCTAACAAGTCATCATGCTGTTCATTCAAGAACTGCATGCGTTCAGACTGAGTCTGAAACTCTTCGATAGCCGTTAAATTAATAGGTCCTAAGCGATCAATCTGCTGGTTTAAGTCATCAACGGCTGACTTCCATTGGGATTCATTCGCCTCCGCCGCCAGGCCATCCAAAATAGCATGAGGATCAGCATCAATTTCTTGTAACTGTTCACTAATCGTTTGCTGACGCACACGACTGTCTTGCTGTTCAAAGCGCAGCGAATCCAGGGCATCTTTTTGCTTTTCCATCGCCCGTTGCGTTTTGGAATACTGTTCAGCAAGTTCTGTCACACTCTGTTCACTGGATTGCTGTGCAAGACGCTCATTCTGAACACTGAGTTCAAGCGTCTGACGCTTTTCCTGTAACAGCTCTAACTGCATTCTTTCTTCATCTAAGGGCATCAAGGCGTGTTGCAACTTGTTTTCCAACTCGTTGATACGGTCGGCCGCCTGCTGATGCTGAATTTGTAGGCGTTCAATTTGCTTAATCGTCAGAATTTCTGATGATTTCAAAGATTCAATCTGTGCCTGTAAGCGTTGCAAATGCTGACGCGCCTCATTGACTGAAGCATCGGTATTTTGTTGTTGGGATTGTAACTGCTGACTGAGTCTTTCCAATTCGGCTTTCTTTTCCAGCAACTCGGCTAAGGCCTGTTCCGCATCATCCTGAATTAACCGAGCTTCAGAAATCGTCTCGCTATTTTCCGCCAATTGCGCGCTGATTTCTTCTATTTCCAGATTTAATTGGTGTAAACGGCGGTTTTGTTGTTCAAAACGGGCCGATTGCGCACTATGCTCTGAGGTCTTAGCCGCCAACTCTACACCCAACAGTTTATCCTGTTGCTGAGCCTGCTCTCGTTGCTGTTCAGCTTGTTTCAAAGCGTGTTCTTGTTGTTCCAATAAGCTTTCAGACTCAGCAATGCTGTCCTGCAACTGGGCTTGATGGATTTTCAGTTCACGCAATTGTTTTTCACGCAACAAAACCCCAGCTTTACTATCACTGCCACGACTGATACGGAGCCAACCCGGTCCCAACCAGGTTCCATCTGCCAATATCACAGACTCATGAGCTTGCAAACTCATGCTCCGCGCCTCCTGCAAACTATCCGCACAATAAATCCCCTCGAGTAAACTCGATAAGTTCCAGCGGCTATGCACTTTAGTACTGAGTCTTTGCGAGGAGGTCTTAAAGGCCTCAGCAGTGGCTGTTTCAAATAAAATCAGAGACTGTTTACCCAGATTATCCAGTTCGGGCAAAACTTTCTCCATAGTTTCAACACATAGGGCTTCCAGATATTGACCCAACACGGTTTCCAATGCGGTTTCCCAGCCCGGCTCAGATTCAAGAAACTCAGCCAAACGGGGTTGCTGAGCTAGCCCAACTTGCTCCAACCAAAGATTAAGCTGCTTATCATCTTTTCCCATTGCATGCTGTTGCAGTAATTCCAGGGAACTGATTTTGCCATTGACTCTTTGTAATTCCGCTCGATCATGATGCAGTTCATCCTGCAATTGTTTAATGGCAGGGCGGAGCTCAGCAATTCTGTTCAAAACCGTATCAAGGGTTTCTTGTACCTGCAAACGCTGACTTTCAATGATTTCTATGCTGCTATCCAGGGTTTCCAGTTCGAACTGCAAATTACTGTCTTTTAACAGCACCTGTTCTTCTGTCAGCTTATCCAAACGTTGTTGTAATTGGCGATTTTGATTATCCAGTTGTACCAACTTAGTGCGCTGAACTTCGGCTTGCTCACGATAACCCGCATTTTCGCCAAGAAACATTTCCCATCGCTGTTGCCATTGCTGCTTTTGCAAATGTGCATCTTGCTGGATTCCCAGTAAATCTTCTTCCCTTTCTTTAGCCAGCAATAAAGTCTCTTCAGCTTCGAGTAAGGTTTGACGAATTTCCTGTAATTGCAACTGATCCTGTTCGCAATCATCCTGAGCTTGATGCGCTTGTTGTTTTAAGCGATTAATCTCAACTACAGTTTCTTCGTGGCTTTTCTGATTGTGCTGAATGGCTTGTTCTAAACGCCCCATTTCGGCAACTACCGCATAATAATCCGCTTGTGTGGTTTCAAAGTGCTGTTGCTGCTGTTTCTGCTCACCCCGTTTGAGTTCCATGGACTTTTCAATATCCCGCAACAAGACGAACAGGCGATTATGCTCTGCTGCGACTGCCTGCAACTGAGTTTCCAACTGCTGCGCAGTGTTCTGAAAACCTTGCCAGCGCATCGCCAACAACTCCTGACGAAAACGGCGTTCCTGCTGTTTTAATTCCGTGTACTTTTCAGCTTTTTCTGCCTGTTTTGCTAAGTTCTTGAGTTGCTTTTCAACTTCATCGCGCAAATCATTCAGACGGTCAAGATTTTCCCGGGTATGTCGCATCCGCGTCTCGGTTTCCGCGCGACGCTCCTTATATTTGGAAATACCGGCCGCTTCTTCGATATGAACCCGTAAATCTTCGGGCTTGGCCTCAACCATACGAGAAATCGTACCTTGTTCGATAATCGCATAACTGCGCGATCCTAAACCAGTACCCAAAAACAGATCGGTAATATCTTTGCGACGACAGCGTGAGCCATTCAACATGAACTGTGATTGCCCATCCCGACTGACCTGACGTTTGATTGAAATCGTATTGTATTGTGCGTACTCGCCGCCAGCTTTGCCTTCACTGTTGTCAAAAATCAGCTCAACCGAAGCCACACTGACCGGTTTACGACCGGATGAGCCATTGAAAATAACGTCGGCCATATTGCCGCCACGCAAATGCTTGGCAGAACTCTCCCCCATCACCCAACGCACTGCATCGATAATATTGGACTTACCGCAACCATTGGGCCCAACAATCGCAGTTAAATTGCCATTGATAGGTATGGTGGTCGGATCAACAAAGGATTTGAAACCAGCGAGTTTAATTTTTTCCAGCTTCATGCCAGCTTAGGGGAAATTACGCGCAATAAAAGCCGCTATTATCATCGAAATAAAGCCGGTATTGAAATCTGAATTTAAAATTAGTGTCAGCAAAGAATAACGTGATTTAAGTCGCTTCAGATCAAGATTTATTTATTTCCGGAAAAACCCTAATTTTCAGGGGCTTGAAACCCATTGCTGATAGGCATACGCTCTTATACGCATTTATTTGAATAGGAACTTATCATGACTTCATTACTCGC
>RFQK01000131.1 GCA_009925045.1 Methylococcaceae bacterium | reverse complement strand
CAAATCCATGGTCTTACCCCAAGGCGATTTTGCCGCTTTCCTGAATGCGCTCGACAGTGAACGCATGGATATCCTGGAAAAGATCAGTGGTGCTGATCTCTACGCAAACTATCGGCAGCAATTTGAGGGACAATTGCCCGCCATACAAAGTAAGGTAGGTCAACTTGAACAGGAAATGGCTTTAATTCCAGTACTGCCAAGCGTTGAAATTGAGTCAGCAGAGGCTGACTTGCATGATTTTACCGAACAAGCCGAATCTCTTAAGCAAGAACTGGCCAGTCTGCAAAACCAGCAATTACAGTTTGCTAATCTGCAGGCTTTGCAACAGCAACGCCAACAACTCAGTCAGCAACAACAAGCCATCTCTGCTCAGATCGCGACTTTAGAGTCCCAACGACAACGGCTCGAGCAAGCGCCCGCTACTGATCAATTACAGTCTGAACTTCAGATTCTGAGTCAAAAACAGCTGGAACTTGAAGAACAGCAACGCCAGTTTAATCAGTTACAGACTGAATTGGCTCAGCTTCAACAACAATTGCCAGACTCTGGCCAACTACCCCGCGCTGAGCTAAAACAGCCTGACTTACTTGCCCAAAAACAGACTATTGAGACGCTTAGACAACAAGTCTCCACACTCAAGCAGCAATTACCTCAACAAACGGAATTACAATCTTCAATTCAGCAACAACTGGCTGACAAACAATACAGTCTCAGCCAGTTAAGTGCGCTGGACGTCTCGACTGCAGATCGCTTATTGATTGAGGAATTTCCAGATGTCGTGCAATTGCGTAACCTGCGTAACCAGATTGCGGATCTCCAATCTCAGTTAAAAACCCAGCAAAAACAAACCAAAACCAGCGACCAGGCCAGCAAAAAAAATCAAACAGCTATCCATACGACTCAAAGCCGTATCGCTGCACTTGAGCTTCAGATTGAACAACAGCAACAACAACTAGCAGAACTGGCGCCGGGAAAATCTATAGACGATTTACAGCAACTGCAGACTGAACAACGTGAGCGAGTCAAAGATATACAAGAGCTCATCAATATTGCTGAACTCAATCAACGCTTAAGCAAGAAAGCCTGGTACGACTTTTTCACCCCTGCCCCCAAACTCATCAGTGATGATGAAGCAGATTTACAGCAAAAAATCTCGAGTTTGGATGAAGAGATCAGCCGTGAAGAAAACATTGCCAAAGTCTTGGAACGCGCAATGGCCAATGATAATTTGCTCCGCAAAATGGCCAAGGAACGCAGCAAACTGGTGGACGGGCAGCCCTGCCATTTATGTGGTTCTACCGAACACCCCTACGCGCATAAATTACCCAGTTTTAATGATGCAAAACTGGCATTAGTCGATCAGCGCAGTAAAGTTTCCGATCTTAAAAGCAAACGACAAAACTTAACTAGCCAGTTAAAAGCGCTGCAAAGAGAAAATACTCAAAGTGAGGCCAAGCAGCGCTTTTTGGATCAAAAACGCTCGGACTGGAATATCCTCGCCAACCGTCTAAACATTTTAGGTGAGCGTCTGGATATTAATCACATAGGCCCGCTGAAAAAACGTCTGCAAGAAGAGAACGACGATTTAAGTCGTATTAACAACCTAATCCGTGACGTCATTGATATTCAGCGCAGTATCAGCAAGGCACAAACTGAAATCAGTGCTAAACAACAATTGTTGCTGGCCTTACAGCAGGAAAGCCGACAGTTTTTACCTATGCAAGAGGAACAACCCCAGGAAGCGGCCAACCTAGAACAACAATTAAGCCACCTTGAAACCGAACTGAAAACTCTGACCACGCAACTGGAAAAACAATTAACGGCCTTGGGTGAAAAACTGCCGTCTAAGGGCAAGGAGAACGCTGTATTTGATCGTCTCAATACGCGGCGTCAGGATTTGCAAATCAATGCCTTACGTCAACAGGGTTTGAGCGACGAAATTGAGCAATTACGCCAACAATTGCAAAACACCCAGCAAACGATTATTGATTTTCACCAGCAACTCAGCCAGGCCCAGGATGCTTTACAAGTCGAAGAAGCACTGGGATTACATCTGGCTATTTTAGAAAAACAGCAATTGATTCGCCAGCAACAGCAGCAGCTTGATTTGCAGCGTATGGAATTTGAGGCGATGCAGGCCTTGGTCTACAGTCACATCACTGCAGCAGGATTTGGTGGTCTTGAGGACTTACAGGCATTCCTGACACTTAAAGACCGACAAGCTGAAATTCTGCAACAGTATCAGAATTACCAGCAGCAACTGCAGACCTTACAACAACAATTAAGCAGTCTGGATGCCAATATTCAAGACAATGCAGCAGGACTTGAACAGGCTATTCAAGAAGAGGAATTGCAACGCCTAATTCAACAATTGACTCAACAACTGGATATCGCCCAGCAAGAAATTGACACCCTGAGCCATAAACTGGATAAACAACAGCAGTATCGGCTCAAATATCAGACTCTGGAAGATGAATTATTACATTACTATCGTCAATTGGCGCAAGTACAAGGCGAACTTGAGCAACTGAATAACACCCCGGGTGGCCTGCGTGCGCATGTTAAGCAGTTACTGATTGACAAGTTGTTGTCCGAAGCCAATAGAATCCTGGAAAAGATTAATGGTCGCTACTATTTGCGAGCTGGCTCCAGTGACCATGGTTTGGCTTTGGAAATTGAAGATACTCGGCAAAACAACATTAGACGACAGCCTAAAACCTTGTCAGGCGGAGAAAGTTTTGTGGTCAGTTTGTCGCTGGCATTAGCTTTGGCGGAAATCGCTAATAACGGTCAGTCGGTGGAATCTTTGTTTTTGGATGAGGGTTTCGGCAATCTCGATGCTGAGTCCCTCTATCTGGCCATGGGCGCACTGGAAGGCCTGAGCATACAAGGCAAAACAGTAGGTGTTATTTCCCATGTAGACGGAGTTAAAAAACGTATCAAAACCCAAATTGAGTTAGTCAAAAAGCCAGATGGTTTTAGCGAATTGAAATGGGTAGCCTAAAGTCCTAACTCACTGAGACTGGGATGATCATCCGGGCGTCGACCTAAGTCCCAGAAAAATTTACGCTCAGTTTCAGCAATGGCCAAGTCATTGATACTAGCAAAACGACGCATCATGAAACCTTGCGGATTGAATTCCCAGTTTTCATTGCCATAGCTTCTGAACCACTGGCCCGACTCATCATGCCATTCATAGGCAAAACGCACAGCAATCCGGTTGTCGGTAAACGCCCAAAGCTCTTTAATCAGGCGATAATCCAATTCCTGGGCCCATTTACGTTGTAAAAAGGCATGGACCTGTTCACGACCAACCGGAAACTCCGCCCGATTTCGCCAAACCGTATTATCGGTATACACCAAAACCACCCGATCAGGATCGCGTGAATTCCAGGCGTCTTCTGCCATTCTGACTTTCTGAACCGCTGATTCGTAGGTGAATGGTGGCAAGGGTGCTTTGGTTTCCATGAATTTCTCCTATTCAATGTTGGATCTGCTTATTGAGTAGCGTGCTAGACCCTAACAAACTCAATCAGTTATCGAAAATAAACCGTTCAAAAACGCCTGTTTGCCCACCAAACTGCCCACCACTTGCCTATGGCTTTTAATAAATCTTAGTGCTTAGCAATGGAAAAACAGTGCCGTTTTTATGCTGCTATTAGGACTTAAACATAGCAGTTTTGAAAGGCATTATCGAGCACAATTTCTGTCAACATAGCTTGGCCATTTTTCGCTGCTTCTATACGATAGTGATGAGTCAGCAGAAAATTCGCCTAAGCTAAAATGGACATCATGGTGTCCATTTTCATAGAGATAAGCTCAATATGGAGACTATGGTATCCAAGAGTGATATCCCTAAGTGTCGAATACAGGCATCAAGGTCTACAGATTATTAGCTATAAAGTAACTCTGTGTAGACCTCGGGGTTCAAGGCAAAGCGCTTTTACCATCTCTGTGGTAAATACTGCGTGAAATACAAAGGAATCACGATATTGGTCTCTTCTAACGCTGACGAGCCTTGTGTGCCCGTTAGCTTAAAGGTTTTACTTGGTGCACATTTTTCAACGTAGGATGCCAAGGATTTTGCTCTTGTACGTTTGCCACTTTTGACTTCAACAGGGATGATATCGCCTTCATCGGTTGCCAAAATAAATTCGATTTCGGCGCGGGCATCATTCCATGAATAGCTTGGATAAACGCCAATAGCGGTGAGTTCTTGTTGCACAAAGTTTTCAGCCACATAGCCTTTGTATTCATAGTTTTGTTGCTTAATCTCTTTATAACTACTGCCTAGCATATGATTGAGCAGGCCCACATCAAACAGAAACAGTTTAAGCATATTTTCTTTTTTATAGGCCGCCAGCGGAGGTTTAGGCAAGCCTTCAATAGGGTAGTTCGGCAAGGCTAAGCGGCAGCAGTTGAGCCAATGGATCGCGGTTTCAAAATCGCTATAACGAAATTTACGCTCATGCACATGTTTAAACTTAAAGCGTTTAACGGACTCATCGCTCACAAGCGATAGCTGCGCTGGAATGCTATTAAACACAGATTCAATCAGTGTGGCATCGACCTTGCCCGAGTACTTACCAAAATCGCGGCGATAACCTTCAACTAAATCGGCATGAATTTTTGTGACTTTTTCAACCCGATCTAAAATGCTTGAATCTTTGAACTGATACCAAGCAGAAACGGCTTCCGGCATACCACCGGTAAAAAAGTAGTCTGTTAGTTTATCCATCAATTTAGTGTGCACTGCCGATGTGCTTGCTTGGGCTTCAAACGCTTTGATCAGCGCTTGCTCGTTTGATGCATAAATAAATTCTTGGAAGG
>RFQK01000014.1 GCA_009925045.1 Methylococcaceae bacterium | reverse complement strand
GCTCATGTGATCCGTAATGCGGGTGGTCGTGCCAGTGACGATGCGATTCGTTCTCTGGTCATTTCTTACAAACTCTTGGGCACTAAGGAATGGTTTGTGATTCACCATACCGATTGTGGTATGGAAACGTTTACCAATGACATCATGAGTGATTTGTTAGCCAGCAGTTTACAAACCTCGTCTGTTGACGCGACCGGCTGGCACGATAACAATCCTGGTCCAGGCTCAACGGACGGTAAATACATCAACTGGCTGACCATCAAAGACCAAGCCGAAAGCGTTCTGGAAGATGTAAAACGCATTAAAGCGCACTCATTGGTGCCCAGTGATATTCCGGTTTATGGTTACATCTATGATGTGAAATCCGGAAGCTTGATTGAAGTACCTGCCGCCACTGAAGCCGGCAAAGCCAGTTAATTTAAGTCAAAGCCATGAAAAACCCGACAGGTTTGCCCTGCCGGGTTTTTTTATGCTTGAGCACTAAGACGATTAATCACTCGCTGCAAATCTTCTGGCGTATCAACCCCGGCTTCGGGGGCGCTTGCCACCACCTTAACCGCGATTTTTTCACCCTGCCAGAGAATTCTCAGCTGCTCCAAAGATTCAACCTGCTCTAGTCCGGAGGCTGGCCACTCGCAATACTGATGCAAAAAAGCCACCCGATAGGCGTACATACCGATGTGCCGTAAAGGCGCTACCCGACTATCTTCGGGAAAACTCTGCGGATAACTGCCACGCTGCCAAGGAATCGGTGCACGACTGAAATACAAAGCGTAACCGGCCTGATCCAAAACAACTTTAACCGCATTGGGATTTAACACTTCATCGAGTGTCTCGATCGCGGCAGCGAGTGTGGCAATCCCCGCCTGTTGCTGATTAGCTAAGGTATGCGCCAAATCACGAATATAGTCGGGCGGAATCAAGGGCTCGTCACCCTGAACATTAACCACCACGGTATCGTCAGACCACTGTTTAATGCGAGCCACTTCAGCCAGACGCTCGGTACCAGACTGATGATCGGGATCGGTCATGACGACATCAATTCCCAAAGCCGCGACGACATCAAATATCCGTTGATCGTCGGTTGCCACCACGACTTCCTCGGCGTGTGCCTGCAATGCACGCTCACAGACACGGGCGATCATCGGTTGACCGGCAATATCCAACAAAGGTTTGCCCGGCAATCGTGTCGAAGCAAAACGTGCCGGAATGACGACTTTAAAAGCGGTCATTTATACAAAGCCTTGGCTTCTTCATCACTCAATTCACGTGCATCATCTTCCAGCATCACTGGGATACCGTCACGAACCGGAAAGGCCAGCTTATCGGCACGGCATATCAATTCCTGTTCGTCAGCTTTATAGATCAGACTGCTTTTGCAAATCGGGCAGGCCAGTATTTCGAGCAGTTTTTTATCCATGTTGTTTCCTAGTGAGTAAGGTTAATAATTCGGTGGTAAAGCCGCTTTCCAGTTCGGCTTTGATCGGCAGATACCAGGTTTGCGCATTGGCAAAACGCTGACATTTAACCGCATCTTTTTCGGTCATCAAAATTGGCAACTGATCACCAAAACGGAGCTCTTCTTGGGTGAAGGCATGGTGATCCGGAAATGGGTGAGCTTTGATGTTTAAACCGGCTTGCTGTAACTGACGAAAAAAGCGCTGCGGATGGCCAATGGCCGCCACGGCATGCAGTTCTTGTCCGCGAAAACTGGCCAATGGCCGGATCTCGCCGTTTTGCATATTGATGCAATCTATACCTAGACAACGCATAGACCATTCACCCGGCTCGATATTTTTATCGCCATTGACGACCACAAAATCGACTTCCTGCAGACGCTCTTGAGGTTCACGCAAAGGTCCGACGGGCAAACAATAGCCATTACCAAAACGGCGACTACCGTCAACCACAGCAATTTCAATATCGCGTTGCAAAGCATAATGCTGCATCCCATCATCGCTGATGAGGACATCGACCGGAGTATTGAGCAGCAAATGCCGGCCAGCGGCCACGCGATCGGCACAGACTACGACCGGACAGGCACAATGTTTGGCCAGTAACAAGGCTTCATCACCCACTAAAGCCGGATCACTCTTGACTGACACCAGTCGTGGTTCCGGCTTTTCTTCGCCCTGATAACCTCGACTGATGACGCCAACTTTGAGTCCTTGGCGTTGCAAAAACTCAACCAGATAAATTACCAAAGGGGTTTTACCGGTTCCACCTACCGTAATATTACCGACGATAATCACTGGCACCGGCAAACGCACACTTTTGTATATGCCTATACGGTATAGAAAACGACGCAAACGCATAATGTCGAGATATATCATCGACAGCGGCATGAAGAAACTGGATAAATACATTTCCTTGTACCAGAAACTTTGTATCCAGGCAGACAAATATTTATTCATGCTTAGAGGCTGCATCCACAGCAAAACTAAAGTGATAAAAACCCAGTTGGTTGGCAAGATCCAACACACTAATCACAGCCTGATGGCTAGCTTTGCCATCTGCATTGATAATAAAGGGCCATTGTTTACTCTCAGCCGGCAAAGTCTGCAAAGCAGATTTTAAACTTTCCAGACCTGAACTTAGATGCTCAGCACTCGCTTCCCCAGTATCCAGGCGATAGCCGCCTTCAGCCAGGACAAACAGATTAATTTGCTGACCCGCCACCGCTTGCTCGCCGACACTGGCTTTGGGCAAATCCAGCTTGATATCGGCTTGATGACGAAAAGTAGTCGCCACCATAAAGAAAAACAACAACACCAGTAATACATCGATCATGGGTATCAGACCGATTTCAACTGAGCGGCGGCGTTTGCGACGAAACTCCATTAAATCAACTCACGGTCACCTTGCATCAGATCGATCAGACGCAAAGCATTTTCTTCCATTTGCAACACATGATCATCGACCAATGCTTCAAAATAACGGTGAAAAAACAGACTGGGAATCGCCACAATCAGGCCTGTAGCGGTGCAAATCAAGGCCTCAGAAATACCATGACTAATGACAGCAGGATCGTTAATACCTTCAACAGCCAGGGCGGAAAACACACGAATAATCCCATCGACGGTTCCTAACAAGCCTAGCAAAGGTGTCACAGCGGCGATACTCCCCAGAGTTGTGAGGTAACGCTCTAATTCGTGAGCCACATGACGCCCTACTTCTTCAATACTGTCTTTCATCATAACGATTGCCGGCAAATTCATACGACAACACAGGCTCATCATTCATCAAAGCAGCGATTGCATCGGTCAACTGAATTTCACCGCCCGCACCACGGCCGGTTTTTTCAATTTTCTCAAAAATAGCGCCTGTCAGAATATAACGACCGACCACGGCGATGTTGGAGGGGGCGACTTCAGGTTTGGGTTTTTCGACTATCGATTGCAACCTACCCACACCCGGAGCAATTTCACTGTGTTCAACAATGCCGTATTTATGCGTTTCTTTCGGGTCGACACGCTCGACCCCCAAAATGCTGCTTTGTTGCTCAGCAAACAAATCAACCATTTGTTTCATACAGCCGCGTTGACCGTCTTCGATCAAATCATCCGGCAAAATCACGGCAAACGGTTCATCACCCACCACAGCTTTAGCGCAATGGACGGCGTGCCCCAAACCCAGGGCTTCTGCCTGACGCACAAACACGCAAGTCACATGAGGCGGCAAAATGCTGCGTAACATGTCTAAGAGTTCAGTTTTGCCACTTTTTTCTAATTCTTTTTCGAGCTCATAAGATTTGTCAAAGTGGTCAGCAATCGAATTCTTATTGCGGCCCAGCACAAAGATCATCGTATCAATACCCGCCGCTACTGCTTCTTCAACGGCATACTGAATCAGCGGTTTATCCACGACCGGCAACATTTCCTTAGCCACCGCTTTAGTGGCGGGTAAAGAACGGGTGCCCAGACCAGCAACCGGGAAAACTGCTTTGCTCACTCTTTTGCTCATAGATGTCTCGTTATACGTGTTGTAAGGGTGTGAACCTGAGTGATTAAGGCAAAATGCCTTAATAATTTTAGTCCATCGTTATTTTAGTAGATAATTAAGCCATATTTTCAACCCTTAATCACATGGAATGCAATGAAAAGACTGTCACTCGCCGTAATCGCGGTGTTGATGCCTTTGCAATTGGCTTTAGCACAGGACTTGCTGGAAACTTATCAACTGGCTATTCAGAACGATCCGGACTATAAAATTTCCGATATTAATCGTCTCAGTACTGCCGAAATCAAATCACAAAGTATCGCGCAGATGCTGCCCAATATTGGTTTTGCCGCCAGCAGCACCCGAAGCCGTTTGGACAGCCGAAGCTTTTTAGGCTCCACACTGCAACATTTTTGGGATCAAAAATTAGGATTCAATCTGAAACAACCGGTATTTCACTGGGATCACTGGATACAACTGGATCAATCTGAAAATCAGATCGCTCAGTCCGAAGCCCTGTATCAGGCTAAACACCAAGCATTGATGCGTCGTTGCGCCGAAGCCTACTTTAATATTCTGGCCGCGCAGGACAATCTGGATTTTGTGAATGCCGAAAGAACAGCAATTGCCCAGCAACTGGAACAGGCGAAACAACGCTTTGAAGTTGGCTTAATTGCGATTACCGATGTTTACGAAGCTCAGGCCGGTTACGATAGAACTCAAGCTAATTTAATTGAAGCGCAAAATCTGCTCGATAACAGCAAAGAAGCCTTGCGCGAAATTCTGGGTGACAATCCGGCCAATCTCAACCGTTTGCAAAACAGTATTCAATTAGTCCCACCCAGCCCAGCCGATATCAATGCCTGGACCACAGCTGCTGAGAGCAGTAATTTTTCGGTGGTTGCACAGATTAATCAGGCCGAATACAAGCGTAAGATGGTGGATTATCAACAAGCCAAGCATTTGCCCACCTTAGATATCATTGCTCAATACAATGAACAAGACAGTGGTAACCGCTATGGTTTGCGTGGTGACAATGAAAATATTGGCCTACAGTTGAATGTCCCGCTGTTTGAAGGAGGTGGCACCCAATCCCGGGTCAGACAGGCTGAACATGAATTTAATGCCGCCAAACAAGAACTGATCCGTACGCAACGCAACGTCACCCGCATCACCAAAGATGCTTTTCGCGGCGTCGAGGCCAGTATCAGTCGTGTCAAAGCCCTAGACGCCACCGTGAACTCAGCAGAAAAATCTCTGGAAGCAACTTCAGTGGGTTTGGAAGTCGGCACCCGTACCATGGTGGAAGTTTTGACGGAACAGCGTAATCTTTACAAAGCTAAAAGCGATTTTGCCCGCAGTCGCTATGATTATTTGATCAACACAATTCGTCTTAAAGAAGCTAACGGCAGTCTGAGCGAAGTTGATTTAGCCCAGATCAATCAATTTCTTAAATAGCCTCCGCCGGACTTGCTTGCCCAATTGGATAGCCATCGCTTTTATTGAGCAGTTATGCCCAATAAAAGCCCCCAACCAACTGGTTTTGAAGGTTAAGAACTTGCACCAATGGGCAATAAACCTCAGGCTGGGGTGTGCCCCAGTCTAAAAATTTTTCTGAATTTGTTCAGCAAGCTGGGTCAAACACTGGCTTTGACTAGCGACTATAGCCTCGGCGGCGTCAGAGTTGCTCAACTGACAATCGAACTGCTGACTCTTCAGCACTTGCTCAGCCTTACGCAATTGCCATTGGGCTTTTAACTCCACACCTTTGCCGGCAGTATGGTGAAAACTCAGGATATCCAGAACAAGCTGATAATCGATCACTTGGCGCTGTGCCCAAGGATATCGGAGTACCTGATCAACGCCCAATAAACCAGCCAATTGCTGTGTCAATACCCGACTCACATTCTGTTCCAGATGCTCAGCCCAACGCTTATCATCATCCAAACGGTATTGATGCTCACCAACGGCTATCACCATTTGCGGACGATTCAGATACTCCGGCATATGAATCGGACCTAAACCAATTTGGGTGGTTTTAGCCAAACCTGAGACCGGTGCTATCGCTGGCGACGCTTCCAACATATAAAACTGCGGCCCTGAATGCGAACACGCCACCAATAGCAGCATAGGTAACAGCCCTAAGACCTTTCGTTTATTTGCCATAAATAATCGCATTGGGTTGACGCTCCAAGGTTTCAGTTAAGTCTTTAAGTGATCGTGAAGCATCGCGGACACTAACCAATGCCTGCCCGAGATTAGAATCCGGATTAGCCAGTTCCTCAACTTCCTTCATCGTAGCTTGCGATTGCTGCAACATTTTGCTGGCGGTTTCCAGACTTTGCTCGGTGGCTTTTAAAACCGGCAACATTTCGGCGTTAAAAGTCTGCAGCGTCGTTTTAGTTTCGATGGCGACACCATTCACGTTAGTCAACAAAGGTCCGGTTTGCTGATTCAGGGTTTGCATCAGTTTTTGCATTTCCTGCATCGATTTGGCCAAAGCCTGCAAGGACTGCTTCATTTCGTCTGACTTCAGTAATTCACGGGTCTGCTGTAAGGACTCTGACAAATCTTTAACCATTTGATCAAAAGGCAGTTCTTTCGCTTTGTTCAGGATTGCATCTGCGGTATTGCGTATCTCATCAACAGTAGTCAAAACACTGGGTAATTCCATCAGATCCTGAAAGTTCTTGTGACTCATCCTGCCGGGTTTATCCGGATAGAAGTTTAAATCCACATACAACAGTCCGGTTAACAGACTTTGCGTCTCCAAGCGCGCTTTTAAACCAGCGTTAATCAATCGCTGCGTATTTTCTTCCATTTGATGCTGAGTACGGGAAATATGCTGCTCGCCTCCTGACAGATCGCGAAGTAATTGCGGATCGATTTCTATCACCACCGGTTTAAAAATCTTACCGGTCACCGTGTCAATTTCCAGCGAAATTTCTTTAACATTACCGATCTGCACACCTTGCAGCTTCACTGGGGCACCGAGATTCAGACCATTTAAGGCCGAGTCGAAAAAAATCACATATTTGTTTTTTTCTTTAAACAAACTATTGCCACCAAATACCAGAATACCCGTCACTAATAGCAGTAGCGCACCCACCAGGAACACGCCTATCGCAAAGGGTTTAATCGGTTTACTCATTTTTATGTCCCTCAGCACTTGGCAGATTGCCACGATACAGAAAATTTAAGACCTTGGCCTCCTGCGATGTCGCCAGCATTTGCTGCGGCGAACCTTGGGCAATCAGGGTTTTAGTTTCGGCGTCCAAAAAAATACCATTGTTGCCAATCGCAAAAATACTGGATAACTCATGGGTCACTATCACGATGGTAGTCTCCAGGCTTTCGCGTAAACGCAGAATTAAATCATCCAAATGTTTGGAAGTGACCGGATCAAGACCTGCTGAAGGCTCATCAAAAAATAAAATCTCAGGATCCAAGGCCATGGCTCTGGCCAAACCGGCACGTTTTTGCATACCGCCACTGAGTTGTAATGGATAGTAATCCTCGAAACCGGCCAAGCCCACTAAAGCCAGCTTGTAAGCAACAATTTCCCGAATCTTGCCGGCAGACAGTTGGGTGGATTCCGTTAATGGCAGGCTAATGTTCTCACCTAGAGTCAAAGAACTCAGCAAGCCGCCGGTCTGAAATAAGACACCAAACTTTTTCATTAACTGTTGGCGTTGCAGGCTATCGGCCATCACCAGACTCTGGCCACCAAAACGAACATCTCCCTTGAGCGGAGATGATAAGCCAATCATATGACGTAATAAGGTGCTCTTACCGCAACCACTGCCACCCATGATGACAAAAATATCACCCTGATTAACTGAAAAATTTAAATCTTTCTGAATCAGCACTGAGCCATAGGCCATGGTTAAATCTTCAACGCTAATCACAGACTGAGGCATATTAAATCCCAAAACGGTTGCAGATTAGGGTCATGATGGAATCGGCAATCACAATAAACACAATACTGGTGACCACCGCCGAAGTCGCTGCATCACCGACCGCCGAGGCACTGCGACCACATTGCATGCCACGCATACACCCGGAAAAGGCGATCAGGACACCAAATACCGATGATTTAACAAAGCCAATCAAGAAGTCCTTCATTTGTACCGCATGTATGGTGCGATCAAGGTATTCTGCGGTTGAAATATCGAACACCGTCAAAGACACCAGCGCCCCACCAAAGATGCCCATTAAATCCGCGTACAGACATAACAAGGGCATGATCAGAATCAGCGCCAGCATTCTGGGCAATACCAAAAAGGCCAAAGGCTCCAGATTCATGGTTCGGAGCGCATCAATTTCATCATTGACGCGCATAGTACCTAATTGCGCCGCATAGGCAGCGCCGGTCCGGCCCGACATGATAATCGCCGTCATCAAACATCCCATCTCCCGCGTCATCCCCAGACTGACTAAGTTGGCGATATACATCTGCGCACCGAATAAAGACAGTTGGACGGCACCGACAAAGGCTAGAATCAAACCTACCAGCAGGCTGATAACCGTGACAATAGGAAAAGCAGACGGCCCACAATCCTGAACCTGCAACCACCAGTCCAGACGGCGAAAATGGCTGCGTTTTTGAATCACATCCAGACTGCTCAAACACAGTTGGCCAATAAATTCCACTGTAGCAAACGCTTCTTGCAGGATATGCGTGAAGCCAGATTCCCACTCCTCCAGCCAGGTGATTCGATGCGGCGGTTTGGGGGGGTGATGTTTTTCCGGGAGGGCACTAACCAAGTTTAATAAATTTTGGATAGTGGGTAATAAGCTGGATGAATCGACAGATAAACCCTGATGCTGAGCGGCTTGCGTGATGGCAATGATTTCGGTGACCAGAGCACTATCCCAACGCTGTACTGCTGACATATCGAAGCGTAATAGCGTCGATGACTGACTGGCATGAATGGCCTTAAGCACTTGGCTTCGAGAAGGCAGAACGGCATCCATGGTCCAGACGCCGGCGACGATGACTTCCAACCCAAACGGTTGACGCTGAACGACTAAACTTGCGCTGGGTGTCGTAATGTCCAAACCCTTCATCCTGAAATAGAGACTGCTAGCGATTATAGCCTAGCTTGATGACCTAAGGCTTACGACAACTAAAAATTACAAATTTGGCATTACTGGCAAGCTGATGACAATTCCCGAATATTTTTTTTAAACTGAGATGATAGTTTAAATGCCGGTTACCAATCACCCGCAATTCACCGCCCGAACGAAGTACCTGAAACGACTGTTTAAACATTTGCCAAGCGATATGATCACCAACGCTATGTTGCTGATGAAATGGCGGATTACAGACGATGCAATCGCTGCTCTGTTTCGCAAAGTCACTAAGACCATTGGCAGCGATAAAATCAGCTGCAACACCTTCAGGACTCAGCTGAGCCACATTCAACCGCGCCGAAGCCAGTGCCATATAGGATTCATCGACAAAACTGATTTTCGCTGCGGGAAAGCGCTTTGCCAGCGCCATGCCAACGATGCCGTTACCACAGCCTAAATCGATAATGTCTGCACCAGCTTGTTCGGGTAAATGTTGTAATAAAAAGCGTGTGCCAATATCCAGACTTTCTCTGGAAAATACATTGGCATGATTGGCGATACGCCAGCCCATTTCAGGATAGTCAAAATAGCTGGGATACGGATTTTTTGGCAACACCTGACTAAAATCGGGACGAACAAAAATTAGTCTGGCTTTTTTCACCGCTAGAGAACTACGGGTAGGTCCCCATATTTTCTCCAATAATTTCCAGACATTAGCGCTTAAGTTCTTGACCATACCCGCTGCGATGATTTGAGTGTCCGCGTGCAGAAAAGGTTTGAGTTGATGCAACTGGTACTCGAGTAAAGCCAGTGTTTTCGGCACCTTGATCAGCAAACAGTCAAACTGGGTGGCTGGTAGCGTCAGGCTGTCGAGTAAATTAAGTTCATTCAGATCCAGCTGATTGACCTGAAAATTAATCCGCGTCGCCTGGTGCGATAACCAAGAATCACTCAGCACGGTAGGTTGATAGGCCGACAAGCCGCAGGCTAACGCACCAAAACTATCGTTCACAATCAATAGCCGACTGTCAGGCTTGAGTATCGCCTGTTCAGCAAGATGATTCAGCAGATATTCATCTGCCGCATCCCAGGCCTGGAGGGTATCGTTGCGAAGAAACGGTAAGCGCTGTAACTGAAACTGCCCTTGCGGGACTGACAAGCATTTGTCCATGACTCAGACGCTGAGTGGCTTGGGTGTCGCCAAGTGATGCTGAAACAGTCGGTAAAAATTCTCGCTGGATTGTCTGGCTACGGTTTCGGTATCACAGCCACGCAGATCAGCAATATATTCAGCAACATGTCGCACATAAAGAGGATAGTTGGGTTTGCCTCGATAAGGCACGGGTGCCAGATAAGGCGAATCGGTTTCAATTAAATAACGATCCGCCGGAATCCGTTTGGCCACATCCTGAATTTGTACCGCGTTTTTAAAGGTGACGATGCCAGAAAAGGAAATATAAAAATTTAAGGCCATAGCACGTTCTGCATAGGCCCAGTCTTCGGTAAAGCAATGAATAATACCGCCTACCTGATCAGCGCCTTCTTCAGCCAGTATATCCAATGCCTCCTGCCCTGCTTCACGGGTATGGATAATCAAGGGCTTATTGACGGCTAACGCCGCTTGAATATGGGTGCGAAAACGTTGCTTTTGCCAGGCCATATCACCCTGACCATGAAAATAATCTAGCCCAGTCTCCCCTATGGCAATGACTTGATCATCCTCAGCCAGATCAATTAAGCGCTGCAAATCTGGCTCTTCACCCTCGTTTTCATTGGGATGCACGCCCACCGACAAGGAAATCTGCGGATACGGTTTGACCATGGCTTGCATAGCCGGATAACGTTCCATATCGATCGCGATACACAACATATGCTGGATAGAGTGTTGATCGGCCGCTGCAACAAAAGCGGCAAAATCGCCACCATAGGGCTTTAAATCAATACGATCGAGATGGCAATGGGAGTCGATGAACATACACTTAGAAAGCATCAAATGGATGAATTATACGCTAAGCACCTCAGTGTCTGGCTAATTCTAAAAGTCTGGAAAACCTTGTTACCAGGCAGTTAAACCCTGGTTGATACGCGACCACTCTATCAACAGTTTTTCCAGAAGCAATTGTTTGTTGAGCGTGGTCTGTAATTGCTGACGACTGCGATTGATCAGGTCGTAATGGGCATAGACAGCGCGAAAATTTAAGGGCTTGAGTAAGGCTTGAAGCCGGACCTGTAAATCAGGATGTCGCAGATGCTTTTGTTCTGCTGAATGACTAAGCTTAATCAAATCGGTTAACCAGCTTGCCATCCAGGTCAAAATCACCTCAATATCCACTTGGCTTTGTTTTTGCCATTGTTCAGCCACTTCAAGCACCTGGGCAGGATGTTGAATTACATTCAGCCAATCGTTAAACATCTGCATATGCAGGGTTTCCATGCCCTGTCCGGCATATTGCAAAGCCAGGACAGGCGATCCTTGTGCGATTGCCAATATGCGTTCTGGCGCTTGTTTGACCCCTTGTTGCCTTAACCACTGGATGGCTAAATCGGGCTCTGGCGACAAAAAATGCATTTGCTGACAACGACTGCGAATTGTCGCCGGCAGGCGATTGGCATGTCTGGTCAGCAAGATAAAACTGGTGCGTTCAGTCGGTTCTTCCAGACATTTTAAAAAAGCATTGGCCGCTGCTGTATTGAGCGCATCGGCAGGCTGGATTATCACCACCCGTTGGCGTTCATATTGTGGTTTCAGCGCTAGCCGGGTGACCAACCGCCGTACCGCATCGATACCAATTAGCTTACTGGGTTCTTCTGGTTGCAAAAACAACAAATCTGGATGATTACCAGCATCACATAACTGACAGGCATGACAAAATCCACAGGCCTTGCCAGTCTGCGGTGCAAAACACAAAAGACTATGGGCAAAAGCCAGCGCCAAGGCTTCTTGACCTAATTCAGCACGACCGGAAAAGATTAATGCTTGTGGGATGCGTTGTTGCTCGGCGTAGGCGGCTAACTGGCGCCAGTGCGCATGCAACCAGGGATAAAGTGACTCACTCATTGCGCTTGTAACAATGTATCCAGTATCAGAGCGATTTGAGCCTGTACCGCAGCCAATGGCTGACTGGCATCGACCACTCGATAGCGTTGCGGATGCGCCTGAGCCTGTTGCAAATAGCTATTTCTGACTCTTTCAAAAAAATCGCTGCGTTCAGTTTCAAAACGATCCAGCTCGCCACGTTTTTGCGCTCTTTGCATACCAACTGCAACCGGAGCATCGAGCAACACTGTTAGATCTGGCCTGAGATCGGCTTGAACTGTATTCTCTAACCAGGCAATACTGGCGCTATCCATTTGTCTGCCAGCACCTTGATAAGCGTAGGTTGCATCAGTAAAGCGGTCACACAACACCCATTGCCCTTGACGCAAACGCGGCAAAATAAAATGATGCAGATGTTGGGCTCGTGCGGCGAATACGAGGAGTAATTCTGCCTGTGGCGTCATCGACTCTTGATCATGATCGAGCAATAGATTTCGAATCCGCTCTGCCAAAGGAGTTCCGCCAGGTTCACGGGTCAGACAGACATCGACACCCTGAGTTTGCAAATACTGCTGTATGAATTGCAAATTGGTGGATTTGCCAACCCCTTCACCACCTTCCAAGGTAATAAACTTGCCTGTTTTCATCGTTGATAGCGATCCACAAATTTTTCATGTTCTGATAGCGTTGCCGAAAACGCATGACGACCATTGCCCTTGGCCACAAAATACAAACTATTCCCTGCTTCGGGATGCAATGCGGCATGAATCGCATCACGACCCGGCATGGCAATCGGGGTCGGTGGCAGACCGGACATGACGTAGGTATTGTAAGGTGTCGGCTCTCTTAGATGCTGGCGTTTAATATCACCTTTGTACTCATCACCCATACCATAAATAACTGTGGGGTCGGTTTGCAATAACATACCCTGTTGCAAACGTCGGGAAAATACTCCGGCAATTTGTTTGCGCTCTTCCTCAGCAGCGGTTTCTTTTTCAACGATTGAGGCCAGAATCAATGCCTGATAGGGACTTTGCAAGGGTGTCTGAACATCACGTTGCTGCCACTCGTGCTCCAGCACCGTAACCATTTTCTTATGGGCCTGTTTCAATAACTCCAGATCGGTAGTGTTTTTCTCAAAAAGATAAGTATCCGGAAAAAACAAACCTTCAGGATGGGTCTGATTAGACCCTAAGTGCGCCATGACGTCCTTAAACTCAACATGGCTTAAGGTATGCTGAAGATGCGGGTTATTTTGAATCGCCTGGAACATTTGTTTAAACGACCAGCCTTCAGGAAAAGTAATACTGTATTGTCTGGTTTTACCCAAGGCGAACAAATTTAAGATATCTAGGCTAGTTGCCCCTTTACTAATCGAGTACTCGCCCGCTTTTAAGTGTCGATCCAGCTTATGTCGATAGGCTAATAATCGAAACCAGAAGCGATTCACCGCAATCCCTTGCTGTTGCAATTGGGTGACAACCTTATCCAAGCCATCCCCTTTATGAATTTCAAATACAGTATCGGTGGTAACCAGTGGTTTGCGATGCAGAACCTGATAATTCATCATCCCCCATGCCAACAACAGGCTAATGATCATTAGCACGGTAAAAATACTGATCTGCCGAATCACTAGCATGACAATTGTTGCTTACGCGCTTGTTGCCAAGCGGCCTGTAATTGACGCACAACTGGACCTAAAACATAGGCTTGATCATTAATAGCTTTGACTGGCCAAATACCAATAATGGAATTGGTCACCCACACCTCATGAGCGTTGACGATGTGATCGAGAGTAAATTGACCGGTTTCGACGAGGATAGATTTGGCTTGTAAATAACTAATCAGCCACTGTCTGACAATACCATCAATACCCGCCTGAGCCAGACATGGGGTAAATACTGTCTGATCGCGTAACCAGAACAGATTACTCATAGTGCCTTCAATCAGAAACCCCTGGCTGTCAGACATGATGCCTTCCTGAAAACGCTCATCCTGCCATTCGGATCTGGCGAGTACCTGATCGAGACGATTTAAGTGCTTAATACCCGCCAGTACAGGATTAGTGGAGACCGGGTGCTGACAAACAGTCAGTTCCACACCTTGATCGGTATAGTGTTGTGGATAGTCGGGGTAAGGATAAACCCCCAGAATGCGTGTAGCTGCAACAGGATCTGGTTGACGATAACCGCGTCCACCCGAGCCACGGGTCACGATGATTTTTAACACGCCCCGCGCATGATTTTCACAAATATGATGAGCTTCCTGCGTCAATAATTGCGGATCAAAAACAGGAATTTTTAACCGATGACAACCCAGTTGCAAGCGCTGCAGATGTTGAGCAAGGAATAAGGGCTTACCTTGGTAGATTTCCAAGGTTTCGAAGAGGCCATCACCGTAGTGCAGGCCTCTGTCGCTGATGGGCAGACTGTTGCTAGCGTGACCGTTTAGCAAAAACATTAGCAAACACGGCCGACAGCCTGCTATTGGAAGCGTTTAAACACCAGTGTGCCGTTGGTGCCACCAAAGCCAAAGGAGTTTGAAATGGCGATATCAATATTGATGTCGCGCGCCTCGTTAGGAACATAATCCAGATCACATTCAGGATCAGGATTATCCAGATTAATCGTCGGTGGCGCAATTTGGTTTTGCACGCTCAGAGCAGTCAGCACTGCTTCAATACCACCGGCAGCACCCAATAAGTGGCCAATCATGGATTTGGTTGAACTGACTGCAATTTTGTAAGCATGCTCACCTAAGGCTGCTTTCATAGCCATGGTTTCACCCAGATCGCCAGCAGGAGTAGAGGTGCCATGCGCATTGATGTAATCAACATCGGTTGGATTCAAACCCGCATCACGCAAGGCATTACGCATACAACGGGCTGCACCTTCACCACCTACTGAGGGTGAAGTGATGTGGTAGGCATCGCCACTCATACCGTAGCCAACTAATTCAGCATAAATCTTGGCACCACGCGCTTTGGCATGCTCCAGTTCTTCCAGAACCACCACCCCGGCACCATCACTTAATACAAAACCGTCACGATCACGGTCCCAAGGACGGCTAGCACGCTGTGGATCGTCATTTCGACGCGACAAGGCTTTTGCGGAAGCAAAACCGCCCATCGCAGTCGGTGAGGTTGTGCAACGCTCCGCACCACCTGCAACCATAATGTCAGCATCACCGTATTTGATTAAACGGGCCGCATCACCAATATTGTGAGTACCGGTCGAACACGCGGTCACAATCGCGAAATTAGGACCTTTTAAACCGTATTTGATCGACAAATTACCGGAAATCA
>RFQK01000130.1 GCA_009925045.1 Methylococcaceae bacterium | reverse complement strand
ACTTTTGAGCCATTATCAAAAGACTCCATGTTATTGATCAACAACATTTTGCTGGTTGCAACCGCGGTAACCATTTTATTGGGCACCATTTATCCTTTGATAATTGATGCCTTGGGTTTAGGCAAGATCTCAGTGGGACCTCCTTACTTTAATAGTGTGTTTATCCCATTAACAGCCCCGCTTGCTGCGCTGGTGGGCGTGGGTTCCCTAATGCGGTGGCGTAATGATGTTTTCAGTCGCTTGGTCGAGTTGTTGCGCTGGCCTTTGTTGTTGAGCATTGGCTTGGGTTTAGGGCTGGCCATGTTGATGCAGCCTTTCTCCTGGGCAGCGTTTGTGGCGATGACC
Organism: Methylococcaceae bacterium; assembly: GCA_009925045.1. Classification (GTDB taxonomy): domain Bacteria; phylum Pseudomonadota; class Gammaproteobacteria; order Methylococcales; family Methylomonadaceae; genus Methylomonas. The sequence goes on along the minus strand of RFQK01000130.1, from coordinate 4,486 downwards.
TTGGTGGTATGGATTTCGCTAACGGCAGGGTATGGCATTAAGTTACGAATAGAGCACAAGCCCGATAAATTGAAAGCCTTGGGCGATATTTCTCTAAGCATTTGGGCCATGTTAGTTGCGCATTTTGGGATTGCTATTTTTATTGTGGGTATCAGTTTGACTTCTATTTACTCGGAAGAAAAAGATATCAAACTAGCACCGGGTGAAAGCTTAAGTATGGCGGGCTATGACTTTCTGTTTCATGGCGTTAAGCGAACCGCTGGTGTCAATTACGATGCGAATCAAGGTCAAGTGACTATTACCAAAAACGGTGAGTTGGTCGCCGATCTTTTTCCACAGAAACGCGTTTATCGTGCTCAGGGCATGCCTATGACTGAGGCAGGAATTGATGCCGGTTTAACCCGCGATTTGTTTTTTGCATTGGGTGAACCGCTTGGGGAAAACGGTGCATGGGCCTTAAGAGTCTATTACAAACCCTTTGTACGCTGGATTTGGGTGGGTGGTCTGATCATGGCATTCGGCGGTTTGTTGGCAGTATTAGATAAACGCTATCGAAAAAGCCCCAAACTTGTAAAAGTCAGTAAAGAAAAAATCATTTAAAAGAAGTTAAACACTATGAGTATGCGTAACTGGATTCCTTTAGTTTTCTTTTTGGTTTTAGTGGTTTTTCTGGGAATTGGCTTGGGCCTTAATCCTAAAGAAGTGCCTTCACCACTGATTGGTAAAAAAGCACCCGATTTCAATCTGGCGCAATTACATCAACCCAATCAGACTTTTAGTTCTGAGCAAATGCTGGGAAAGGTTTGGTTATTCAATGTATGGGCCTCTTGGTGTGTTTCTTGCCGGGAAGAACACCGTGTCCTGAATGACTTCAACCAGTTGCAGATTGCTCCCATCGTAGGCCTGAATTACAAAGACGAGCCTTTGGATGCCATCAATTGGTTAAATAAGCTGGGTAACCCTTATCTGTTAAGTGTGAGCGATTCGGCCGGAAAAGCAGGCTTAGATTTTGGGGTGTATGGCGTCCCTGAAACATTTTTGATCGATAAAAAAGGCATTATTCGCCATAAACATATTGGTCCAGTAACGGTTAAAGCACTGCAAGAGGAAATCATGCCTTTGATCGCACAATTAAACCAGGAGGCGGGTTAATGAAAACATGGATTTTGTTGTTATTTATGTTTGCCCAGACAGTTTCGGCAGAAATTGAAGTCTATGATTTTAAAGATCCTGTGCTTGAAAAGAGATACCAGTCTTTAACCGAAGAATTGAGGTGTCTGGTCTGCCAGAATCAAAATATCGCCGATTCTCATGCTGAACTTGCCCAAGATTTGCGTCGAAAAGTGTTTGAGTTACTGAATCGCGGTCAAAGTGACACTGAAATTGTTAACTATATGACTGATCGATATGGCGATTTTGTACTTTATCGTCCCCCATTTAATTTTAAAACCATGATCCTCTGGCTAGGCCCCTTGCTTGCAGTGCTTTTAGGTGCGCTAGGATACTCCAGGGTTGTAAAAAACACCAAGCGCTCGCCAGACACAGCCAGTGAAGACGATTTAAAAGCTGTGCAAAATTTATTAGATAAAGAGTAAAGCATGTTTGAATTTGGAATTTACGCGATCGTTCTTTTACTCTGCGCACTATCGTTTGTGATTTTGCCATTGTTACTCAAAAAAGATGTTACCCGTCTCAATGATGATGAAACCAATATTGAACTGACCAAAAATAAAATTCGCGAATTGAAGGCCGATCTGGTCGACGGGAATCTATCTGAAGCAGATTTCAATGCGGCAAAACGTGAACTGGAAGTGGGTCTTTATCATGATTTGAATGTTGGCAATCCTGTATATTCCCAAAGGGGTACCGGGAGTTGGCTGGCATGGCCGCTGTTGTTCTTACTGCCAATTGTGGCGCTGTTGCTGTATGCGGATTTGGGAGATTTTCGTGCTTTTGAAGTTTCGGATGCTTCGAAATCTAACCCAGCTCAGGCTGGAAACATCAATAAAGACAATATCAATCAGATGATTGCCAAATTGACTCAACGATTGCAGCAGAATCCAGAAGACCTGGAAGGTTGGCTGATGTTGGGCAGGTCTTTCAAAGCGACACAACGCTTTAAAGATGCGGTTTCGGTGTTGCGTAAGGCTTCAGAATTGCAGGCTAATAACCCTGAAATCATGCTAGAGCTCGCCGATGCTATTGCCATGAGCAATGAAGGCAGTCTGCAAGGTGAGCCGACTGTTTTGATTGAAAGTGCTTTAAAAATAGAGCCGGATAATCGGATGGGCCTTTGGTTGTCAGGTTTGGCTAAAGCCGACATAAATGACTATGATGGGGCCATCAGAGTTTGGAAAAAGCTGCAAACGCAATTCCAGCCAGGCCAAGAAGATTACAGTGAAATTCAGAATTTAATCGATACTGCTGTTGCGCGTAAAAGCGGAAAATCAGACCCGGTTGCTAAAGCTGAACCTAAGACGACAGCGAAAGACTCAGACGAGATCATGGTTAAAGTTGACATTGATGTCGCAATCAAATCTAAACTTGAGCCTACTGATACGGTTTTTGTTTATGTCAAAGCCTTAGAAGGGCCTAAAATGCCGCTGGCCGTTGCAAAGCATCAGGTCAAGGACTTGCCGCTACAAATAAAATTCGATGACAGTATGGCTATGATGCCAAATTTAAAACTGTCTTTGTTTGATAAAGTGATTGTGACTGCCCGGGTCAGTAAGCAGGGCAATGCCATACCTCAACCGGGTGAACCCATTGGTTCAGCAGAACTGGTCAAACCAAAAAGTAAATCGGTTGCGGTTAAGATCAATTCTTTTAATTGATCAGTAAGCCCCACAGAAAGCGAGATTCTGTGGGGGCTTCTGTGATCGAAATGCCTTACCCTTCATAAACTGTCACGCTGAGAGGGGTAAGCAGTAAGATGATTTATTGGGCTATAGCGCTTTTAAGAGCGTCTATAACCGTATCGTTTAATTCACCAATATGCCGAAAACGAATGATGCCATTGTTATCAATTGCATAGGTTTGCGGTAATCCCAGCACATCCAGGCTCATCGCAGTACTGGCAATTCCGTCAAATAAGTTAATCTTAAAGGGGTTGCCTTGGGTTTCCAGAAATTCGCTAGCCCGTTTTTTTTCATCCTGATAATTGATGCCATAGATAATCAGCTTTTTATCTTGGCTCAGTTGCTTGAGTCTGGGATGTTCAGCGACACAGGCTGTACACCATGTAGCCCAAATATTGATGATGGCAGGCCCTTTGAGTTCAGTGCTGTTGATAATGGTGCTATTCATATCAACGGTTTGTAAACTAAAAAAAGGCAAGGGCTTGTTGATTAGGCGTGAAGCGTATTGGTTTTGATCGTAACTGAGGCCAAACCAGAAAAGCGCTGCTAAAGCGCCACCCAGTCCTATGGGAAGCGCTAATAACAGACGAGGTAAGGGTCTTTCCTGGCTCATTCTAAATAGTCAAGTTTGCGATTTCTTGCCGTTTCTTTATCATGGAAGTACTTAAACTTAATCATGGATTCTAAACCGTGGCAGTCTACACAAAAACGCTGAGCCACACCTTTACTGTTTAAAAAACTGGTTAAGGGTGTACCTTCAATATTGTCTTTATTCCCGGTAGCCTTGATGCGCTGAGGATTGGTTTTAGCATTCTGGAAACTGTCTGGATCCCAAAAATGTGGATCGTGACAGGTCACACAGGCGATTTCACCAAACTCTTCTATTTTCTCGTTCTTAGCCAGTAAGGGCATCAAGTGCTTATCGGAACGTAAAATCAGATCTTTATGTGGATGGGAAAAATACTCAACAATCTTTTTTTCAGCAATGCCTTTTTTCTGGTGACAATTGATACAGAGTTTGTCCGTTTTCAAATGGGCTTTATCCGCATCCGGATCTTGGTTGCTCGGAGCTACTTGCTTAGTGGCATCCAGATAAGTCGATTGTTGGTCACCTCGGTGTAATGTGTGGCAACTGCCGCACACACCTGTTGTTGGTAGTTCATCAAACTGATTGGTTTTTTTCTGAGCGGTGATTCTTAAATCGTGATCACTCCCTACAATTGTTTGTTTACCTACGTGACAATGAGAACATAACTCACCGTTACGATGATCTTCGACTAAATTAGGCGTTTCGGGTTTGCCATTGTGAACCGCATGACAGGTCAGACATTTCACTTCTTTAGTTTTTTGGCCGGCGATATCCACTGCATTTTCTAGTTTGATATTCACCGGATGAATACCTTTTTTTTGAGCATCCTCTTTATCTTTGGCATGCTGTCTTTGATGACAGGATTCACATAATTGGTTGATGTCGTCTAGATCATCTTCTAATAATGCGGGTCCAGATTGACCATCATGCACCTTGTGACAGGATTCACAGTTAACAAAAGTCACCTCTTGGTCATGGCGTTTCATGGGTTTCTTAGGCTTAATATTGACCGGATGAACCCCTTTTTTTCGTGCTTCAT
>RFQK01000129.1 GCA_009925045.1 Methylococcaceae bacterium | reverse complement strand
TGCAACTGTAGTCATCTGACGGGAGTGAGTTGCTCGTCATCATAGAGTCGTTGCTTTTTCCAGTTACTAAAAACAGCGTCATCAAATTGCGCGTCGTGGTCAATGGCAAATTCATAACAACTTCTAAACAGTCGCGCAGTCCGGAAGGCATGTAATTCGTCGTCTGCAGTAATGCTTTCAACATTGCCGACCTGAAAGGTTTTATTGCATGACTTACCGTTTTTGACCCAAAAAACCGTGTAACACAAATAACTTTTATTTTTACGATGATCAAATTTGACCGTTCTGGAAACACCGGTGATGCCTGTGCTGGTTTTGTTTTTGGGCAATTTCAGAAATCGGGTTTTGCTGCCTTTTAAAACCACCAGCATTTGATCGCGCCAGGCAATGGCTGCTTTAAGTGACTTAGACTTGTTGCCCCATAATTTATGGGAAAAATAACGGCTGGTTTCCTTGCCACGACGGACTATCCGCACTTGATAACCGAACGCATCCGGTTCGGTAATGTGTTTAACCTTGGCCATAAGCTACCAACCCAAGAAAGTAATCTAAAACCCGCGTTATAGTTTTTATGAGGCGGGAGTGTGTGAGCTTTGTAAGAAGACGATGACAAATTAGCCTGAAATTCAATTCTGTGCAAGTAGAAAACTTAAGACATTAAAGGGAATAGCTGCTTATTTCCTAGTAATTTAGTGTAGAATAAGCTGTTGCCTTGGAATAAGGGCGCATATAACACACTAACCCATTGTTTTATATATAGAATTGGAGAAAATTGATGAGCGTTTTAGTAGGTAAACAAGCACCTGATTTTACAGTTCCTGCGGTTTTAGGGGATGGTCAAATCGTTGACTCTTTCAGTTTTTCACAAGCAACAAGTGGTAAATACACCGTGGTGTTTTTCTACCCGCTGGACTTTACTTTTGTTTGCCCTAGCGAGTTGATCGCTTTCGATCACCGTATTGATGAATTCAAAAGTCGTGGCGTTGAAGTGATTGGTGTTTCTATTGATTCACACTTCACTCACAATGCATGGCGCAACACACCGGTTAATCAAGGTGGTATTGGTCCTGTCCGTTACACTCTGGCTGCTGACCTGACACATAGCATCGCTAAAGACTACGATGTTGAATCACCAATTGGTGTGGCTTATCGCGGTAGCTTCCTGATCGACAAAGCGGGCGTGGTGCGTCACCAGGTCGTGAATGATCTGCCATTAGGCCGTAACATCGATGAACTGCTGCGTATGATTGATGCCCTGCAATTCCACGAAGAACATGGCGAAGTATGTCCTGCAGGTTGGAACAAAGGTGATTCAGGTATGAATGCTAGCCCTGCGGGCGTGGCGGAATATCTGAGCAATAACGCTGACAAACTATAAGTTTTAAGGGTGCTCCGAGGGCGTATTGTGTTTCGACACGATACGCCCTTTTTATTGTGCGCTCTGGTTTCTTAAGAACCTTCAGCTTCTTTGTCCTCGTCAGAGGCGAGATCGGAGATTTCTTTGAGTCTGGCAACGACTTTAAAGTTGATACTGCCTTCTGGGTAATCCCCTGTTTCGTTCATAACGCCAGCATTTTCACCAATCAGTAAACTCAGTGCCTCATTGACATCGGCAACTGCATAAATCGCAAATAAACCCTGACTGACCGCATCAATAACCGATTGTTTAAGCATGAGATTACGTTTATTGGATGCCGGTATGATGACGGCTTGCTGACCGGTTAAACCACGTGCCGCACACAGGTTGAAAAAGCCTTCAATTTTTTCGTTAACACCGCCAATTGCCTGAACTTCACCGTATTGATTGATAGAACCGGTTATCGCAAAACTTTGCTTAATCGGCATACGTGTGAGTGCAGAAATCAAACAACATAATTCGGCTAAGGAAGCGCTGTCGCCATCGATGTGACCGTAGGATTGCTCCATAGCAATACTGGCAGAGATCGCCAAAGGAAATTGCTGGGCATAACAATGACCCAGATAGCCGGTCAAAATCATCACGCCTTTGGAATGAATGGGCTGACCCAGTTCGACTTCGCGTTCAATATCGACGATACCGCGTGAACCCGGGTGAACAGTGGCGGTGATTCGGGCTGGGGCGCCAAAACTGCTGCCACCGATATCCATCACCGTCAAACCGTTCAGTTTGCCGATGGCTTCACCGTCAGTATCAATCAAAATGATACCTTCCAACATTTCATTCAGAATTTCTTCAGCAATGCGGCCATTACGCGCCTCGCGAGCGGCCAGTGCGGCTTCAATGGCGGATTGGTCAATAGAGTCTTGCTCGGCTTGTTGCTGATTCAACAAACTGGCTTCGGCAATAATTTCCAGACATTCGTTCACATGTGCCGATAAGCGCTGTTGATTCTCAGCCAGTCGGCAACTATGTTCAATCAAACGTCGCAGGGCATTGGTTGTCAGTGGTTTGCTGCCAATGTCGCGGGCCTGATTGCTCATCAGGGTAGCAAACTGGCCTATGCTGTCGGCATTACGTGGAATGTAATCATCAAAGTCAGCCAGAACCCGGAACATTTCTTTGAATTCACTGTCCATTTCTTCAAGCAGATAATAGATATCACGTGAACCTATCAGGATCACTTTGACATTCAGTGGAATAACTTCCGGTTTAAGCGTAATGGTGTTGATCCCTAATTCCGCATACGGGGATTCAATTTCTATGCGCCCGGCTTTGAGTGCGCGTTTTAAGCCTTCCCAGACAAATGGATAGGTTAAGATTTTTTCAGCGTCCAGAATTAAATAACCGCCATTGGCTTTATGCAAAGAGCCCGCACAAATGCGACGGTAGTTAGTCACCAACATCCCTTGGTCGCTGACATATTCAATCCGACCAAACAGGTTTTGATAAATGGGATGCGGCTCGTAAATCACCGGCGCACCGCTATCTTCCAGCGGGGTATCCACCAAGATATTGGGCAAATATTGTTCGCTCAATAACAACTGTTTGGCACTACTGGTATCCCGGCTATCATTATTGCGGCTTGGCATCAGGAAGTCGGCAATGGTGCCGGCCAGATCTTTTTCAATTTCAGCCAGATAAGTGATGACATCATCAACATGTTGATATTTATCATTTAAAGCGGCGAACAAAGGTTCTATGGCCTGACTAATGGTGTCATTATCAAGCTGACGTAGTTCTTCGACCATGGTGCGTCGCCACTGTGGCAGTTCCGCCAGAGCTTCTGCCAGATAGTCTTCCAATTCTTCACTATGCTTATGAAAACTGTCACGCTCAGCTTGGGGCAACAAAGCAAATTGTTCTTCGTCCAGAGCCTGATCATTACGAATTGGCAAAAAAGTGATCGACTCGCTGTCACGAAACAGCACCACATTGTGAGCGCGGGCCTGATTATCGACCGCATCAATTGCTGCGTTATAGCGCTGATTAAAACGGCGTTCTATGCTGGTTTTTTTTTGTTGGTAGCTGGGACTTTCAAATGCAGCCGGAAAGGTCATCAACAAATCGTCAATCAGTTTTTCGATATCTTTATTGAAAGAAAGACCTTCCCCAGATGGCAGTTGAATGGCAACCGGTTCACGGGTATTGTCGAAATTATCAACATAGGCATAAGAACTGGGCGCTTCTTGATCGGCAGCGTATTCCGCCAGATACTGGCTAACCATGGACAAGCGGCCACTACCGTTATCCCCCATCACAAAATTTCCAGTGCGGTCAGATCCAGTTTCAGCGCGGCGGGCGCTAATTTTAAATGTTCTAGCATGCTAGTCTTGCTCGTCGTTGACCGATAACAGGTGATGCATGCGCTCAGCCTTGGTTTTCAGATAATCCAGGTTATCAGCATTGATGGATGTTTCGATCGCAATACGATTTTTGACATCGATACCCAGCCGGGTTAATTCGTCGATTTTTTGCGGATTATTGGTAATCAAGGCAATAGATGAAACCTTAAGGCTTTGTAAAATAAGACCGGCAACATCGTATTGACGCTCATCGGCCAAATGCCCCAGGCTTAAGTTGGCATCAACGGTATCCAGACCTTGGTCTTGAAGGTTGTAGGCCTGCAGTTTTTTGAGTAAGCCAATGCCTCGGCCTTCCTGGCGTAAATACACCAAAATACCGCACCCATGGCGATTGATAATATCCAAAGCCATATCAAGTTGTTCGCCGCAATCACAACGGCGTGAACCTAAAACGTCTCCGGTAAAACATTCAGAATGAATTCGGACAGGGACATTGTCCTGATCCGCAACCGCGCCTTTGACTAAAGCGATGTGTTCTTTTTCGTCCAGATTGTTACTGTAGTAGTGCAGGGTGAATTCCCCGTGTTGAGTGGGAATTCGGGTTTGAACCAGATCTTCTATGCTTAATTTCACAGTATTTGGAATCCTTAACTCCGTGACTTGCCGTCACAATTGCTGTTCAGTTTTCAAGTTTCGAGTGCTTGACTTGGAAAAAACTGCTGCCGGCTTAAAACGCAGGCACTATCGTCGGTTATTTAATCAGGGGGCTTGCAAAAAACAGGCTGAAGTATGCCGCAACAATCACGGAAGTCAGTCACTCAATGTTTTTGGCTGGGTTTCCCTATGCTTTTTTCTTAATAAGCTATTAAAATGAAGCTTTTATTTGAACATAGATTGCCTGTGAAATTCCAGAAAGACTTTGATGTGATCGTTGTAGGTGGAGGTCATGCCGGCACTGAAGCTGCTTTGGCGGCGGCGCGGAGTGGTGCGCAAACCTTATTGCTGACGCAAAACATCGAAACCTTGGGCCAAATGAGCTGCAATCCGGCGATTGGTGGGATTGGTAAAGGCCATCTCGTAAAAGAGATTGATGCTTTAGGCGGCCTGATGG
>RFQK01000128.1 GCA_009925045.1 Methylococcaceae bacterium | reverse complement strand
AAAACGCCAGCGCCTATTTTTGATACCCAAATCGCAGCGCCATTATTGGGATTTCAGGAAAACCCAGGTTACGCGATGCTGGTCTCGAGTTTCCTAAACGTCAATTTGAACAAGGCCCATACGCGAACTGACTGGACTATCCGTCCATTAAGCCAAGACCAGATTCAATATGCAGCAGATGATGTTATATATCTGTGCAAAATTTATGAACTGATGCTCAAACAATTGCGAGAACTCGGTCGTGAAGCTTGGTTAGCAACCGATTTTGCATTATTGAATAGCCCTGAGCTTTATCATGTTGCGCCTGAAAATGTCTGGCACAAGATCCGGGGAAAAAACAAATTAACCGGCAAGCAATTATCGATTATGCAAACGCTGAGCGAATGGCGTGAGCGTAATGCTCAACTGGAAAACAAACCACGTAGTTGGTTGTTGTCAGATGATCTGATGCTGGAACTGGCAAAACTGCAACCGGTGACCGTGGCTGAATTAGCCAAAATTCGAAACATCAACGAGCGCACTGTCAAACGCTATGGCGAGGTTTTGTGTGGCTTGATCAGCGTGGCTCGTGAGCGTCCGCCCAAACCTTTGGAAGACAAAGATAAGCCATTTAAGAAAACCCAGCAGCATGAAGCAGTGTTGGATATTTTGTCTGCCGTGGTAAGAATCCGGGCGGAACAAAACTCCCTCAATCCTGTGATTCTGGCTAGTCGCAAAGATCTTGAAGACTTAGTTGCTGCTGATGAAGCTTGTAATTTGTTGTCTGGCTGGCGTTATGAAATGGCAGGCAGAGAATTACAAGCCTTGCTAGCCGGTGAATTCAGTCTGAAATTGGTTAACGACGAAGTCACATTTGTCGAAAACTAAACGCTGATTCTGGCTTATTAGGTCAGTAAACGATCCAGAATCATCATAACGACAAAACCTGCAATCAGCGCGAAGGTCGCTATTCTGGAGCGACCTTGGCCGTGTGTTTCCGGAATAATTTCCTCGCTGATAACAAATAACATGGCGCCGGCAGCAAAACCCATTGCGATGGGTAAAATGCTGGAAAACAGGGTAACCATGGTGATGCCAAGTAAGCCACCTATCGGTTCAACCAGGCCAGTCAAAGTCGCGATACCGACTGCCCGCCATTTGTCATAGCCCAAGCCCACCAAAGGCAATGCAACGGCCAGACCTTCCGGGATGTTTTGTAAGGCGATGGCAATTGCCAGTACCAGTCCGTTATCAGTATCACCCGATCCATAGCTGACACCTACTGACATGCCTTCGGGAAAGTTATGAATGGTAATGGCAAAAATAAATAAGGAAATTTTCTGTAAGCTATCCATTCCGTCAGTGCTGACACTATCGAAATGTAGATGCGGTAATTTTTCATCCGCCAAATGTAAAAATAAGGCGCCCACTATCACCCCCGCGGCAACCACCCAGAGACCTTGGTCTGGCCAGATTTGATTGCCATAGTCGATACCGGGGACTAATAATGAAAAGGCAGTGGCTGCCAGCATAACCCCGGCCGCGGCCCCCAAGAGACTATTAAAGACCCGTGTGGAGACATGCGTCAGAAATACTGCAGGCAGAGCACCGGCGCCAGTTGCGAGTCCGGCCAAAATGCTGGCAATAAGACCTATCACTACAATTTTGCCGAATATCAGATAGATCAGGCCAAATATAAACGCTTGTAATAAGGTAAATAAGCCTGCAATCACTCCCCAGCGTTGGATATCAGGCAGATCCATCAACTGTTGATAACGAGGGTGGCCTTGCAGACGCAAGAACTGATAAGCGAGATAGGATTGCAGTTTAAACATGGGATTAACCTGTCGTATTAAAAGGTCCGGCTCAATCGATATAGCGACGCGTTAAACTGGCAAACTCATCAATACGTCGATCACGTAAAAAAGGCCAGATCCGTCTGACGTTTTCGCTTCTGTTTTTATCCAGAGTTGCGAATAAAAGTGTATCTTGCAAGTGGTCAGCTTGCGCGAGAAATTCGCCTTGAGGGCCGGCAATGAAGCTATGGCCCCAAAAATCTATGCCGCTGGCGTTGTCCGGCGCGGCCTCAAAACCAATACGATTACACGAAATCACCGGAATGCCATTGGCAACTGCATGGCCACGTTGAACAGTAATCCATGCCTGACATTGACGTTGTTTTTCATCTTCAAGGTCATCGGGATTCCAGCCAATCGCGGTTGGATATATCAGGATTTCTGCGCCGGCCAAAGCCATTAAGCGCGCAGCTTCCGGATACCATTGATCCCAGCAAATCAAAACGCCCAATTTGCCAATTGAGGTTGAAATGGGGGTGAATCCTAAATCACCCGGGGTGAAATAGAATTTTTCATAAAAACCAGGGTCATCCGGGATATGCATTTTGCGGAAGGTTCCCGCAATACTACCGTCTTTGTCAAACACTATCGCTGTGTTGTGATAAAGACCTGGGGCGCGTTTCTCAAATATTGTGGAGACCAGTACCACGCCATTTTCACGGGCGGCGGCTTGTAAAGTCAGGCAATCAGGGCCATTGGGTACGGACTGGGGGTAGCCGGAATTTGCATGCTGGCACAATGCAAACTGCCGTACTGATGAACTAATGGACGGCAAGGGGTGGCAATAATTTCATGTTCGGGAAAACAAGCTGCGAGACGTTCTAAGGCAATATTATCCATAGGGTCATCGTAAACGGGCACCATCACCGCACCATTTATAAACAGGAAGTTGGCGTAATTGGCCGGTAATTGTTGGCCATCTTCGTCAAAAATAGCCTGTGGCAAGGGTAGGGGAACCAGTTTGTATGTGTCACCGCTATCGGTTTTGAATCCTTTAAGCTGGTTTTCCATGTTTTTAAGGCTGGCATAATGCGGGTCTTCAGGATTGTCACAAGCACTATAAGCGATGGTATTGGCATCACAGAAACGCGCTAGCGTATCGATGTGCGCATCCGTATCATCTCCTGCCAGATTGTCTTGTTCTACCCACAATATGCGTTTGGCCCCAAGATAGTTCATTAACTGGCTGCCAATCGCTTCTTCCGATAGATCAGGATTACGATTGGGGTTTAACAGACAATTGCGGGTAGTCATTAGCGTGCCCTGACCGTCTGATTCGATGCTACCACCTTCAAAAACGAGGTCCAGGGTTGCAGTGGCCAGTCCTTTAAAAATTGGATTGGCAAACAAGTTGAGATTGATAGTGTTGTCGGCATCATGCGGGTATTTATTGCCCCAACCATTGAAACGGAAATTTAACAGCTGCACAGGGACTTTGGGATGTTGCCATTCCATGCTTAAAAATACCGTGTCACGCACCCAGATGTCGTTGTAATCCGTCTGAACGAAATACAGATTTTCATTGCTGCTGACTTGCGAGCGGATGTGGGACTCGTGTTCCGCGTCCTTGCAAAGGATGATCAGGGCTTGAAAGCGGGTGATGGTGGTCGCAATAAAATGATAAGAATCTTCAACTGCAGAAAGGTTGGTGAAGTCGCCGCTGGCATGAGGCCAGGCAATAACAACAGCTGATTGGGGTTCCCATTCGGCAGGAAAACGGATCATGATAGCTCCTAAGCAAGTCAATAAATGGCGCTATTGTACCAATGCAATGCCATGAATGGATGACAGCAAGACTCATCTTGAATTGCTTTAAGCTTAGAATTCTTGACTATAATACTGGGTAAAGAGATAATTTCGATTCCTTTCAATTGCTTATATTACGATAATGGCTGATCCGGTAAATTTTACAGACAGTGCGGCAGAAAAAGTTGCAGGCTTAATTCAGGAAGAAGGTAATGATAATCTGAAGCTTAGGGTGTATATCACCGGTGGTGGATGCTCAGGTTTTCAATATGGATTTACTTTTGATGAAGAGGTCAATGATGATGATACCCAGATTGTAAAATCGGGTGTGACGGTATTGATTGACTCTATGAGTATTCAATATCTGAGTGGGGCAGAAATTGATTATAAAGAAGACTTATCAGGCGCCCAATTTGTGATTCGTAATCCTAATGCCACGACCACTTGTGGCTGTGGATCATCCTTCTCAGCTTAATAAGCACGGTTAGCAGGATAAATCCCACCGAGGATAACCGACTCGGATGCGCCTGTGACTTCAGGTAAATTGCCGGGCAGATTTAACAAAGTCTGTCTGGCAAGCCATGCAAAGGCAATGGCTTCGACATGATCAGGATCTATGCCAAGGACTGCAGTTGAATCCACCTGCATTTGAAGTTGAGATTCAATCCGTTCGATCAAGTTCTGATTGTGCGCGCCGCCCCCGCATATCAATAGCCTCTCCGAATTTCCGGCATGGCGAAGAATAGCCTCACTAATGGTGTCAGCAGTTAGCTGGCATAAAGTGGCCTGAACATCCTCGGGTTTTAGGGAAGGGAAACTGGCTAAATGATCATTCAACCATGCCGCTGAAAAATATTCCTTGCCTGTGCTTTTGGGTGGCAGGGCATCGAAATAGCTGTCTGTCTTCATCTGTTGCAACAAATGACTATCAATTTGGCCAGTAGAGGCCCAAGATCCATTTTGATCATAGCTTTGACCGGTGTGTTGTTGGCACCACCAATCCATCAATGTGTTGCCAGGGCCAGTATCAAAGCCAATAAGTTGCTTACCATTCAGTATGCTGAGATTAGCAATGCCGCCGATATTCAATATCACTTTATGTGCATGTTCTGGATTGAAAACAGCTTGATGAAAAGCGGGGACCAGAGGTGCGCCTTGGCCGCCAGCGGCAATGTCTCTGCGACGAAAGTCAGCAATCGTGGTAATCCCTGTGACTTGGGCGATACGGTTGGGGTCACCAATTTGCAGTGTGAAGCCGTACGAACCAGCAGGGGCGTGA
>RFQK01000127.1 GCA_009925045.1 Methylococcaceae bacterium | reverse complement strand
TTGGAGATTAAAGACCTGCTGGGTTTAAGCGAATTAAGGCTGGTGCCTTGTCGTTTACCGCCGCATAGAGAGGTGCCAGAGGTGTCGGCCGAGCAGCGTTGTGCAATGTTAGAACTCGCTGTAGCGGGTAGAGAGGGGCTGTACGTTGATCCTTGTGAGCTTGAGCGCGAAGGTCCCTCCTACATGGTGGATACTTTGGCTGCAATCAAACGCAGTCAGCCGCATGCAAGCTTGGTTTTGATTATGGGAATGGATGCTTTTCAGGGCTTAGAACATTGGTCTCGCTGGCAACAGCTTTTTGATTGGGCGCATATTGTTGTCATGACCCGGCCGGGATTTAGTCTGGAAGGTCTGGGGGCGTCATTTGAGGGCAGACTTTTAGCCAATCGTGAACAATTGTCACAACAATCCGCGGGCGGTTTGTGGTTGCAAGAGGTGACGCCGATAAATATTTCGGCGACGCAGATCAGGGCTTCATTGGCCAAACAAGATGATGTGCGGTATTGGGTGCCTGAACAGGTTTTAGATTTTATCAAGCAGCACGATTTGTATCATGCTGTGGTTTAGAGTGGATGAGTGAATGCAAAGTGAAGAATTAGCAAAATTGGTGGAAACCGAACTGGATTTTCGTAAAGCCGTTAATCTGGTTTCCCTTTACGTCGGTGACAAAACCAGCATTACTGATTACATGGTGATTGCGACAGCGACCTCGGCTCGCCACGCTAAATCGCTTTGTGATTATGTGGTTGAAAAAGTGAAGGCAAACGGATTAATGCCATTAAGTTTAGAAGGTGCTGACGGCTCTGATTGGGTGTTGTTAGATTTAGGTGATGTCATTGTTCATGTCATGACCGGGCAGGCCCGAGAATTCTATCAGTTGGAAAAATTATGGTCAGTGGCTGAAAAAACGGCATGAGCATGATCAATGCGTGTTGAAAATTTTGAAGCTTGAATGAATCATTGTAAGATTTATCCAGTAACTTTCGTCTTGCTAACTTTTGTTGGTTGTTGTTCTGCTTAGCTAAAATGGCATCCAACATTTATTAACTTTCTGATTCGGTTAAAACTTTTATGCATGTTTTTCGTGGTGTGTTTTTGGCGATTTTAATGGCTTTAATGGCTGGCAGTCCTGCTTTTGCGGCAGAAAATCTGGAGCCACAAGCAATCATTGAGCAAACCTCTGACAAGCTTAAAGTGCGTATGCAAGATCCGGGGTTCATTAAAGATTTCCGAAAATTTAATGCCTTTGTTAACGAACTGGTTTATCCGCATGTCGACTTTGACGTGATATCGCAGTTGGTGCTGGGAAAACTTTGGAAAGAAGCGAGTCAAGCAGAGAAAGAAAGCTTTAAAAAAGAATTTCAAACTTTATTGGTCCGTACTTATTCAAGAGCATTTGTAGAATTTAAAGACTGGTCAATTCGTTATTTGCCAGTTGCCAAGGAAGAAGATGTCCGTAAAGCGATGGTTAAAACCGAAATCTTGCAGCCTGGTTTGCAACCCATCGCAGTGAATTATCGTTTGCATAATGTTGGCGGACGCTGGTTGGTTTACGACATCTATATTGAAGGTGTCAGTTTGGTGACGAATTATCGTACCGGCTTTAAAAACGAGGTTGAGCGTGCCGGTTCTCTAAAAGATGTTATTGATCAAATGGCCAAAAAAAATACTGAAGCTTTATTAGCCACCAATCACTCATAATAGATGTGTTCATAACATCTTTGCTTCGCACAGAACTTAATGAGTTAAGGCCCTTTTGGGCCTTTTTGTTTTTAGGTATCCCTATCGATGATTGATCTGAATGGTTTGCATGCCTTGCTGGTTGATTCTGGCGCTGAACAGTGGTCACTCGTTCTTCATCAACGCATAGCCCAACAATTAGCGGAATTAAACCATGGTGATCTGCCGACCTGGCAAAAGGTGGTTGAAGAATTGCCAATGTTGGAGAAAAGCACGCTGGATCTTCGTGATCAGGTCAGAATAGGCGAAAAACAGGATGTGTCAGAAGCGCTACGGCAATCAATCCGAAATGAATTGATGAAACTACATCCCTGGCGCAAAGGCCCTTTCTCGTTATTTGGCATTGATCTCGATACAGAATGGCGTTCAGATTGGAAATGGGAGCGGCTGCAAAACCAGATTACGTCTTTAGAGAATCGTCTGGTGCTGGATGTGGGCTGTGGTAATGGCTACCACGCTTGGCGAATGCTGGGCGCAGGTGCCCGTGCAGTGATTGGCATAGATCCTACTTTATTAAGTGTGTTGCAATTTGAGGCGATAAAAAAGCTCCATGGCGCAGCACCCATTTATGTATTGCCTTTGGCTATAGAAGAGTTTCCACTGAACAATCAGTTGTTTGATACCGTATTCTCTATGGGTGTGCTTTATCATCGACGTTCCCCGATTGATCACTTACTAGAGTTGAAAAGCTGTCTGCGTCCCGGAGGGCAACTCATTCTGGAAACACTTGTCATTGAGGGGGATGAGCATTCTCTCTTGATGCCTGAGGATCGCTACGCACAAATGCGTAATGTGTGGTTTCTACCCAGTCCCGAGTTGTTAATGCTGTGGCTGAGACGCTGTGGTTTTAAGTCAATACAATTAGTTGATGTCAGTAAAACGACTACACAGGAACAGCGAAGTACTGAATGGATGCGTTTCCATTCCTTACAAAATTATTTGGATCCCGATGATCAGAATCTAACCTGTGAAGGATTGCCTGCCCCAAGTCGGGCGATTGTGATTGCAGAAGTTGAATAAGTGCTCTTGAAATTGGAAAAGCTTTTACTAGGCTTTTAAGCGAGTCGTCTTGAAGTCGAGAGGGCTCGTTTTACTCTTTCTAATTTTGGAGAATTGTATGAAGAAGATGCTTGTGTTTTGGTTGGTTTTGTTTTCGGGATCGGTTTGGGCGACTCCACTTGATATCAATAAAGCCGATGCAGAGGCGATATCAAGCGCCTTGTCAAATATTGGCCCCAAGAAGGCTGAAGCGATTGTGCAATATCGAAAAGAACATGGAGATTTTAAATCTATAAAAGACTTGGAAAATGTTAAGGGAATAGGCAGCAAAACCGCTTCTCAGTTAGAGAAGGATCTGGTGTTTGTGGATTCGGTAGTCGCTACGGCAGAAAAAAAGCCCGAAAAACAAGAGGCAGCTAGAAAAACTAAGTAGTGTAATGTGCTAAGGGTGGCGACCGGATTTGCTACCCTTAGTTTTTCTGCAATTTTGATGGGCGAATAATTAGCCAGTCTTACTGGATGCTGATGAGTAATTTGTCGCTTGGCCATACGTTCTAAGCATTGACAGAGATCCTATTTCTATCTTACAGTTACGGATGCATCACACACATTGTGACAAAGCTAGCGGGTATAGCATTAGCAAATCGGCTATTACTACAATTACAAACTTTTGGAGCACACACATGGCAAGACCATTAATTCAAATGGCGTTGGATTCATTAGACTTCAACCAAACAGTAGCGTTGGCTGATCAAGTTGCGCCTTATGTTGATATTTTTGAGATTGGCACACCTTGTATCAAATACAACGGTATCAACCTGGTTAAAGAATTGAGACAACGTTTTCCAGACAAATTGTTGTTAGTTGACTTGAAAACTATGGACGCTGGTGAATACGAAGCAGGTGCTTTCTATGCTGCCGGCGCGGATATCTGCACAGTATTAGGTGTTTCTGGTCTGGCTACCATTGGCGGCGTTATCAAAGCGGCTAAAAAACACAATGCTGAAGTCCAAATTGACTTGATCAATGTTGATGACAAAGCAAGCTGTGCAAGAGAGTCAGTTAAATTGGGCGCGCAAATCGTTGGTATTCACACCGGTCTGGATGCGCAAGCTGCTGGACAAACTCCATTTGCTGATTTGCAAGCGATTGCAGGTTTAGGTTTGGGCGTTAGAATTTCTGTTGCTGGTGGTATCAAACAAGCAACTGTGCAACAAGTTGTTGAAGCGGGTGCAAACATCATCGTAGTTGGCGCTGCTATCTATGGTGCTGCATGCCCTGCAACTGCTGCACGTGAAATTCGTGAATTGGTTGAAGCTGCGGCGGTATAAGTCATGCATCAACAGTTAATTTTTGACAAAATCAAAAGCATTCTGGATGCCACAAACGACAGCTATGATCAACAATTAGTTGGTTTGTTAGATGGTGCTAAACGTGTTTTCGTATCAGGTGCGGGACGCTCAGGTCTGATCGGACGCTTCTTTGCAATGCGTTTAATGCACAGTGGTTATGATGTCAGCGTTGTCGGTGAAATCGTTACGCCAAGTATCAAAGCGGGTGATTTGTTAATCATCATTTCTGGCTCTGGCGAAACCGAACAGTTGATTGCTTTTACTAAAAAAGCTAAAGAAATTGGTGCCAAGATTATTCTGATTTCAGCAAAAGACGAATCAACCATAGGTGATATGGCGGATTTGACTCTGCAAATCGGTAGATCTGAGCAGTACGGTAAAGTCAGAGGCATGCCAATGGGTACCGTTTTTGAACTGTCTACATTGCTGTTCCTGGAAGCGACCGTTTCTCACATGATTCACGAGAAAGGCATTGCTGAAGAAGAAATGAGAGCTAGACACGCTAACTTAGAGTAAGCGCTGCGGGTCTGCGGTCATCCGATCGCAGACCATTCATTTGGGTGTCGAGGTCTGCCGGTCAATGATCCAAGATCGCATGGGTGCCCTTGCAGTTACCAAGCCACAAAGCTTGATGCTTTAACAATTAAGCGTAGTTGATAACTATAATCAAAGGAGAACAACATGCCTTCGCGTAGAGATCTTGCGAACGCCATCCGCGCCCTCAGTATGGACGCTGTCCAAAAAGCCAATTCTGGTCACCCAGGCGCCC
>RFQK01000126.1 GCA_009925045.1 Methylococcaceae bacterium | reverse complement strand
GCTATATTCATAATTGTTGGCCATCATGTACTGGCCGTCCCACTCAGTTGTAGTAGAACAAGCACCTTGATGAAAGATCGCTTCGATTTTTTCACCCAAGAAATCACCCTGTTGCAGGCGCTGGAGAAAAGTTTCACGATCCAAATAATCCGCAATTTGGCATTCCACCAGATTGCGATATTTAACACCTTGTTTTAGGTGATCAACCACCAGAATATTATCGTAACCGCGAGCATTTAGCCCCAGAACCAGATTACTGCCAATAAAGCCAGCGCCCCCAGTTACGATAATCATACCGATTTATTCTGCTTCGATAACAACAGCTAAAGTCGCATCTACATCGGTGTGCAGACTAACAGTGATACTGTATTCGCCAGTTTGACGAATCACACCATTAGGTAAACGCACTTCATTTTTCGCCACAGCAACGCCAGCGGCAGTCGCTGCTTCAGCGATGTTTTGTGTTCCGACAGAACCAAACAAACGACCTTCGTCGCCTGTTTTGTGTTTGATTACAACTTTCAGATTTGCCAAAGCTTCGGCGCGAGCATTCGCAGCCGCCAGTTTCTCAGCAGCCAATTTCTCTAATTCAGCACGACGGGCTTCAAATTCTGCAATTTTCGCAGGCGTTGCCGGAGCCGCTTTACCTTGCGGGATCAGATAGTTTCTGCCATAACCATTTTTGATAGTTACTTTGTCCCCTAAATTACCCAGGTTAGCTATTTTTTCTAGCAAAATAACATCCATCTTTTTTTCCTCTAAAAATTCGGCCTAAGCCGATAAAATTGAAGCCAAAGCCGCTACAACAGCCAGAAACAGACTTAAGAATGCTATCAGCTTATTGGATCTAAGCAGTTTGTATTCTTGTACAAAACCGCCCGGGTTATATAAGTTTGCCTGCCAGCCACGCGCCAGAAACAAACCAAGCAACAAGCCAAATACTGAACCAGCTGCAACCCCACCCGTCATGTAATGCGCAAACAATTCAGCAGAATCTTTAAGAGCATCCATTGCCACATCCGGATTCGACGATTGCATGCTTTGGGTCATAACGTCCAATATCTGCAACCAAAAACCTGCCACATCAGCTTGCATGACATAAAAAGCCAACACAACCAAGCTTGCAAGCCCGACCGCAGATTCCAAGGCAATACCTAAACTGCGCGTATTGCGTAATACCCAAGCAATTAATGCCACCGGCAACCACAATATCACGCTGTATAGCAGTGCAAATTGATAAGTGCCGAGCAGAAGCGTACTCAGAATTGCCGCAGCCAGACTGCCAGCGATTAAAACCCAAAAACCTTGTTTGGGCCCCAATCGCAATGTCACCAAAGCCACTGCAGCGGAGCTGATAATACTGACCGGAGGTAAAACCAATGACAACAAAGCAAAGGCCGAAGCAACCATAATGGCTTGCATTCGACCCCTCATGATAAATGCTGCCAGAAACTGCACCGCTCTAGCTCCGGTTTATCGGCTTATTTGTGTGCGTCGCAAAACGGTAACAAAGCTAAAAAACGCGCTTGCTTGATCGCAGCGGTTAATTGTCTTTGGTATTTCGCGCTAGTACCGGTAATACGGCTAGGAATGATCTTGCCAGTTTCAGTGATGTACTCGCCCAGCAAATCAATATCTTTGTAATCGATTACAACTGCGCCTTCACCGCTAAAGCGGCAACCTTTTTTACGTCTAATGTTATTACGTGCCATGTTAAATTCTCGATTATTTGCAATTATTCAGCTTCGACTTCGTCAGCGACGACTTCTTCGTCTGCTACTTCGTCTTCTTGATCTTCTTCAACTTCCGGCTTAGCACGACCCGATGGTTTTTGACCACCATCGTTACCGCTCAAAGCAATTGGAGAAGCTTCAGTAACAGCGTGTTTTTGCAACAGAGTCTGACTACGCAAAATGGCATCATTGAAACGGAAACCGCTTTCCAATTCATCCAAAGTTGCTTGATCACATTCGATATTTATCAACACATAATGTGCTTTGTGAATTTTTTTGATAGGGTAAGCAAGGTGTCTACGACCCCAATCTTCCAAACGGTGGATTTTACCACCAGCATCTTCTACAGTAGATTTGTAACGCTCGACCATGGCAGGAACCTGAGCGCTTTGATCAGGGTGTACCAAGAAGACGATTTCATAATGACGCATGATTTCTCCTTACGGTTTAAAAAGCTTCCCATCAGCAAAGGATGGTGAAGCAAGGTTTCAGAGCAGCAAGCCCTGAAAAACCCAGCATTATAGATTCATACGTTTGATTTGCATAGCATAAACTAGCTTTAGGCTGTAATAATGTGGATTTGTCATTGCAAAATCAGGATGATTCCATTATTCTGCACAGTCTTGATAGGTATCCAAGGAGAGATGGCCGAGTGGTCGAAGGCGCACGCCTGGAAAGTGTGTATACCGCAAGGTATCAAGGGTTCGAATCCCTTTCTCTCCGCCACTTAAGCCATTGATAAAACTATAAATAGTTTTATGTTTGACGGTAAATTGCCAGTTCAGCCATTTCAAAAGCCTCCGCTAGCGTTCATGTTTCTCTAAAATCCCACTTTAATACGCACCCAGCCGACTATCCGTCGCATACGCGGATGGACACGATCAAACTATATTGATGACACCATTTATATCGTTATAAATCAACGTATCCCGAGTGGAAGTCTCACTAAATTAAAGAGTGCTTTAAGTTTCGGATGGCCCAGATTTAATTGTTGCACCAACAATCGATCGCGCCAGTTTTGCTCCGTTAATCGGATCACTTAAAAATTCTGCAATTGATTCATCCTGCATCTGATCAATAATTTTAACCACTTGATCAGACTGCAAAATTTCACGTGTCACTATCACACTACCACCTGTTTGTATTGCGAACCCCCCAAATTCGATTAAATACCCAGCCAGAATTAAGCCTTCATATCCAGTCTTAGCTAAGTGATGGTCGACAATTTGATAACTGACTTTACTGAAGACGTCTACTGCCTCAATCTTATCGACGTTATTTGTATGTGTAATCTGGTAGATTGCATAATGGGCTTTGCTCATGTGTCCAAGCAATTTAAGTTCAAAAGCATTGCACTCATGACAGAATAATCTACGGTAACGCTCTGCCATGTTGAACAACTTTGGGCGATAAGCATAGATGGCGTAATCCATGAATAAATCCATGTCATCATCAGTTTCTAAAACCACCTGTTTGTGGTGCCAAACCCCCAAATGCTTAGCACAGGACTTTCTGTCTTCCAGTGTCAGTTTTTTGAAAATTTTGGAATGCAATTCAACTCCGCATCTGCGGATGTCGACGTAATCTTTTTCTATACACTCGGTCATAATCGGGCTTGGATATGTTGTCTAGAATCGATTTAAACAGCAATTGCCAGTTGTTTCAACGTTGATATCATTAACAGTCACCCAAACAAGATCCGTTAGCAGTGTAGTCACGCCAACGAAGAAATCATAGTTAATGGTCTTGGGTTCACTACCTTTCGACAAGATAACCGATTGTCACCATTAAAAACCTAGCCACGTATGGAAGTACTCGCAACAAGCAAGCTTAGAATTCATTTGCGGCAGCGTAGTCGTTCAGCCTTATAAACCCTGATACAGAAAGCTTGAGCCAGCAACCATAAAAACCCGCAACCCATTGTTTTAAATAGTAATTACATTTAGGCATGCCTATTCCTAAATCAAACAAAGAGCAAAAAACGGCAGGAACACCTGAAAGCCTTAAGAAAATGATTTGCAATGTTTTTTGGGGGTTTGTGACATAGTCACTGAACCGAATGTCCCCCTACCCTAATATGGCTTCGTCCTCTGATTAAACACTGGGACATTTTTATAATTTTAAAAGGTAGGTGTGTCATGTTAGATTTTATTTTCAGCATTGCTTCCGGAATATTGCAGATGAATTTAAGAGATCCTCACGATATTCCGTTTGCTTTACCACTAGTTTTCTCAGCTTGTCTCGGGTTTGTAATTGGTTTTGTACTAATCAAGAATATTGGTAATCAGAAACAGGATGAATCAGTTTAGGTGTCCGTAAATGCCTTACTAATGCGCGCTAATGCGGCGGCATCCAGAATTTCGATGCTGCCGCGATGCAACACCAATATTCCATAGCCTTCCAATCTTTTTAGATGTCTTGAAACCACTTCCCTGGCAGTAGCCAGTTCGTCAGCAAGCGCCTGATGTGTGACCTGTAATTGTGATTGTTCCGAACTTAGTAATAATTTGGCCAGTCTTGAATTAAGACTACCAAAACGTATGGAGGCCATACGCTGAATAACCTCAGCCAGCCGATTTGAGAAGTTTTGAAATACAAACTTCTGAAAAAAAACGGATTTCTGTAAAGTCTGATGAAATACAGTATCTGGTATTAAAAACCCTTGAACAGCGGTTTCGGTCATTCCTTCAGCAGGATAGTCGTTACCACCCAGTAGGCAGGAAGTTGTTAATACGCAGGCATCGCCAGGTCTCACGTGATACAGCAAAAGCTCTTCACCTGAATCTGAGATTATCTGAGCACGAATACTGCCTGAAATCAGTAACAAATAGCTCTGACAAGCCTTGCCTGGATAAAAAAGTTGTTGATGAACCGGACACTCAAATACTGTTGCAGAATTCATTAATTCAGTAACTGCAGAGTCATCACTTTTAAAAAAAGCCGGAAAATAATTTTTCCAAAGTGTTTCTTTGTTTTGCATACAACCCCATCCTCACAAGATAGTTACTACACCCCACTACTATACTGACTTAAGTGATCGGCAGGAGTAAATACCGACTGCCCTTTGGACTACTCATGAATCAATCTGCAACTATCTTCAAGCTGCAAGCCCTTGTTTAGATTGTTAGTTAATTACATAAATTATGAGTTCTATAAA
>RFQK01000125.1 GCA_009925045.1 Methylococcaceae bacterium | reverse complement strand
TTTGCAACACAGTAATGCAAGACACCTTCTTCGCGGTAGGTAGGCTGACTATGGGTTGTTGCTCGAGTCGTTTCTATACATCCTCCTTGATCAACTGCCACATCAACAATAACCGAATCAGCCTGCATCAATTGCAACATCTGACGACTGACCAGATAAGGCGCTTTTTTTCCCGGAACGAGGACAGCCCCAATCAGCAAATCGGTATCAGCAATCAGTTCCTCAAGATTGTGTTGGTTACTGGTGATCGTACGTAATTGCCCTCGATAGATATCATCCAGATATTGTAAACGTGCATGACTAATATCTGTGATGGTCACCTGTGCGCCCATCCCTACAGCTACTTTAGCGGCATTATGTCCTACAACACCCCCACCTAAAATAACAACCTTGGCTGGTGTAACCCCTGGCACACCACCCATCAAGACTCCACGCCCTCCATTAGAACGCTGTAAATAATACGCACCGACCTGGCTAGCCATCCGGCCAGCTACTTCGCTCATGGGCATTAACAAAGGCAATTGACCAGAACCTGTCTGCACGGTCTCGTAGGCCACTGCTGTGGTACCAGCATTCAGCAAAGCGTGGGTTAAGGCTTGATTGGATGCCAGATGCAAATACGTGAACAACAGTAAATCTGGTCTTAATAAACCGTATTCGGACTCGACAGGCTCTTTAACCTTCACGACTAACTCAGCGGCCCACGCCTCCTCGGCGCTTGCCACCAGTGTTGCACCTGCTAGTCGATACTCATCATCATCGATGGCACTACCCACACCGGCCCCCTGCTCAACCAGGACCCTATGTCCAGCGGTCACCAGAGTTTTGACAGTGGCTGGAATCAAACCCACGCGGTTTTCATTATCTTTAATTTCTTTTGGCACACCTACCCACATAAGCATACTCCTTGTTTAGTTGGATATTTTGAGAGTAGTTTTACCACAGCTGATGGGGTTCATTTGATTAATCGAATTATCAACACGCTTTATTGCAGCCTCATGATCAAAACCAAGCTCCAACGCCCTGTTTAGAGAAAGCGATAATTTTTTATTAAAATTGATAACCATATCTTTCTAGAATCAGCTTAAATATCAGGGCAAATTTGGGTAGAATTCTGCTAAGGATTAACTTGCAACTCTAGGAGGGTGTTTTATGAGTCAAACGTCTTTAAGCGACTCAAAATCGGCAGAAGCTTCTTTTAACAAAAAAGACGGCCAACAATACAAACGTTTAACGATTGATATCCCGGTTGAATTGCACAGAACAATCAAGTCACAATGCGCTTTACGTGGGACTAAAATTGCCGATGAGGTTCGACAATTATTATTCGAAAAGTATTTGAAGCCAGTTGACGATAACAACACCTAAAGTCAACCGGCTATCAATTTATAAGTTTGTAGTGCTGCTAATTGTCATCACCGGATTTACGCAGTTGCGCCCGGTTTTCGCGACTCTCACGCGCCATGGTTCTATTGACAATAAAGAAGCCAGCAATAATGCCTCCTACCAGAAGTACCTCTAATAACATTCTGAACATTTCGACCACCTCGCTAAATAATTTATTATTTTTCAGGGGTGGAGCAATAGCCCCTCATATTCGCCCCGCAATTAGGCTACCGCAAAACCGGCTAGGCGCAATATTTTAGAACATTAAAAAACCTTACAACCCACTGAAAGAGAAGCATTTTTTATGGCCAGAATCAAAAGTCTCTGCGTGTATTGCGGCTCCAGCCCCGGGCGTCAACCTATCTATCTTGAAACCGCCCAATTACTGGCTGACGCTTTGGTCTCTCGCGAAATACAGTTGATTTACGGTGGGGCTAGCATAGGCATAATGGGAAGTTTAGCCGATGGGGTTTTGCAACGGGGCGGCCGGGTTATTGGTGTCATTCCTCAGGCACTGGCTCATCAGGAGGTCATGCATTCTGGCTTGAGTGAATTACATATCACGCATTCCATGCATGAACGAAAATTAAAAATGGCCGAACTGGCCGATGGGTTTATAGCCTTGCCTGGTGGCATAGGCACTTTGGAAGAGTTATTTGAGATTTGGACTTGGTCACAACTCAGGTTTCACCAAAAACCGATTGCCTTGCTGAATATTGCTGGCTATTACGATCCTTTATTGAGTTTTTTGGATCATATCCAGACCGAACAGTTTTTTAAACCACAACACCGAGCACTTCTAAACGTGGATACAGACATTGAACGCCTGTTGAACACAATGTCTGCTCAATATCAAAGCGTTATAGAAACCGATATCCTCGGCAATTCTGATTTGTTGTAGTGATTAAACACGTCCCTCCTGAGAATAAGAGGGACTGTTCGCAAGACCCTAGTACTTATTTTGGATAAATTACTTTGGGCTCGAAATATGCGGCGGGGTAGCGCGGATCAAATGGTGTTTTTTCAACCACGGACGCTTTAGCAGGTGCTGTTGTAGGCGTATTGCTGGTTAAGCCTTCCGCACTGTAAATAACTTTGGGCTGAAAATTAGCAGCCGGATACTGAGCCGATGCTAATGCCGCATTGGACAAAACCCCAGTTGAAAGCGCTGCAATTGATATAAGCAAAAACCTCATCGTATTTCTCCTTGTTGGTTGTTGTTATCCGAAAAAATTCATCGAATTTTTAGCGTCTTTTGATATTCAGATCACCAAAGGTTGCCCCAATATCAATCCCCCGACCCTGAGCTTTAAGGGCCAATGAAATTTCACCGCGCGTTAGCAATTGCGCATCGAAGGAATTGATAAAACCCACATGGCTTTCCATGGAAGCATAATCACCAAAGATCTCATTGATACTCTTGACCTCGGAAAAGACACCATCACCTTCTATTTCAGACTTACCAATGGTAAAACCGACACTGTTAGAGGTCAAAATGACTTGAGCTCTATCACCGTTTCGACACTGAATTTCACCGGTTCCGTCATAGTGCTTATAAATCAGGGAAAGCCCACTCATTTTGAACTTCATGGTACAGGTCATTAAACCTGCAGTCGGTTGGGCAGATGGCGATGATTGATAACTGTTTGGTGCAGCGGAGATGCCATCATTTAAGGGATAGGTCTGAGCAGAGACGGCGCTTGGCATGCAATAAGCACCCAAAACCAACGCTAGGGTTAACAACTTCTTCCTCATCATAGGCTCACCTCTGGGCAACATATACTTTCTTAAACAAAATCCGTTTTAACACCCTAATCATACCTAAAAACTTAATCTGAGGGCAAAGATGTTTCAAGCGTAAAACAGGCAGTTAGCGGATTACAATCCTAGATCACGCAATTTTGTAACCCGCTAAAACCTTATTGAGGCACAGCTAAAACAACCGATCCGGCCTTAAAAACAGCGGTTACAGTTTGCCCTTTACGCAATACTAAATTTTGCGAACTCTCATGGGTAATGGTGGAAACGATAATCTCCCCCCCCTTGAGTTGCAATTCAACTTCGGTATTAACAGGCCCTGCTTTAAGATGCGTGACTATGCCCGACATTTGATTTCTGGCTGACAAACGGTAACCACCAAAATCAGACACCAGAAAAACGTGCGGTGCTTTGACTAGCGCAACAACTGGCTTACCCAATTCAATCGCTAAATTTTGCAGTGATTCACACGTAATCGAAGCCACTAGGGCTTCCCCGCCGGGAAGCCGTATTTCAACCTCAGCATTGACAGCCCCAGGTACAATCGCACTCACTATGCCATGGAACTGATTACGAGCACTTACTTGCATATTGAACGTCCCGGGGATGCCTGAATCCTGGAGCTAATGGACAACAACTGAAGGATTAAACAAAGAAGAAAACCTGTTTGGCAACTGCAATTTTTGCAATCAGGAATAATACGGCCAAAGAACCTGCAAAGGCCTTCCAACGCAGACTGCCCTGACTTTTGATAGTCAATAAGCCTAAAGCAATAAACACCAGCATCAGCAACAATTTAGCCACGATCCAGCCATAGGCAATGTTGAACCAGTCCCCCTGAAAAGTCAGTGCGATACCTGACAGCAACAAGATGCCAGCTAAAGCATGAGGCGCCAACTTCAACCATTTTTGCTGGAGCTTTTCCGGCTGACGCTCAGCCAAGTAGACACGATATAAGTAGGTGACTGTGACCAATAATACAAATAATAAATGTATATGTTTCAACATAATGTCTAGTGTGAATGCGAAGTAGTGGGAGGATTTGCAGTAATATCGTGACGACGCAACACATAGCGTTCCGCTTGTTTGCCGGTATAAGCCTTACCTTGTTCGTCTAATTGTGTCAGTGCGTTATCACCCAACAAATAACGATTACCTAACTTGCCGTCTTTAGAGGTCAATTGGAAGTTGTGTGCATCTGACCAGACGATTTTGCCTTTTTCCACATATTCACGCTCTGATTTACCTAAAAACTGGGTAATCATGATGTAGCTATTATTTTTATTAAGCGCGAGCGTGGTTTTAACACCAATACAATCAACACATGGAGTGGAACCATTGTACATACCAATCCAAGCTGTAGTGTCTGGTTGATGTTCATGCTGTTGATGATCAGCAGTTTCAGCCAAAACCGGGCTAGTCAGGATGAATAAACCCGATAATCCCACTAACAGGCCAAATTGTTTAAAAGCTTTTCTGAACGACATCTTTGAACCTCCAAATACTAACTTTTTATTATGAATCGTGAAACAGCATGAGCATTCTAGTTTGTTATCTAGGCAAAGCAAACTGCCCGATGCGTTTTAAGCCTATTGGTCAGCACGGTACAAACGGGTTAGCCAGGCTTTTTTCGCAACCGGTTCAACATGAAATGTCAAAGCCGCCGACTTATGCAGCAATCCTTCTTCACCAGAAGCATTGGGGTTTAGCTGACACTTCTCGATAAAATCGACCATGCGACCAGTG
>RFQK01000124.1 GCA_009925045.1 Methylococcaceae bacterium | reverse complement strand
TCGCGTCAGGCGAGTGCTGCCCGGGATTTGCCTGGATTTACGGATGGTAATCATGCCAGTTTTTTACAGCCCAGCTGTGTGCTGTTTAATGGCGGTGTGCTTAAGGCGTCGATTCTGGCGCAGCGATTATTGACACAATTAAACCTGTGGCTAAATACTGCAAGTGCCGAGCCCGCGAGACTATTGGCGGGGACAGATTTGGATTTGGCTGTAGCCCGTGGTGCCAGTTACTTTGGTTATGTACGTCAAGGCAAAGGTGTCCGCATTAAGGGTGGTTTGGCCGCCGCCTATTATGTGGGGGTGGAAACTGCGATGCCGGCTGTTCCTGGTCTGGCTCCCGAAATTGAAGCCTTGTGTATTGCGCCAATGGGACTGGAGGAGGGTAGTCAGATTGAACTGCCCAATGAGGAATTCGGTTTGATTATTGGCGAACCGGTTAAATTCAGGTTTTTTGGTTCCAAAACCCGACGTGATGATAGTGCCGGGATGCGACTGGAATACTGGAACGATGATGAACTGGAAGAATTGGATGAGATTGAGATCAGTCTGCCTGAGTCCGGTTATCAAGCGGGCGAGGTAATCCCCGTTCATTTATCGGTCTTAGCCAGCGAAGTGGGAACCCTAGAATTGCAAGCTATTTCCCGCCGGGATGGACAGCGTTGGAAAATCGAGTTTGATGCACGGCTGGCGGAATTAATTTAAGCCTGTTAAGCCAAGGGTGGTTGGGGTTCTGCCTCACTCAGTATCTCGACATTGTCCCCGACACTGATGCTGCCCAGACTGTCGTGGATCGCGTTCTGGCCAAAATAGACTTTGTTATTATGTTTTCGCCAATTTGCCAGAGCCGTTAATACGGCTTTTTGCGATTCACCACTGTCTGGATCAATACTCGGAATAGCGCAGCGGGAGCAGGGCTTGGGGAGTCGGAAGTTAATCCCGTTGATACGAATTTTACGCCAGCGATCTTCGGCAAATGCGCCACACTCTGTGACGACGAGATTGGTTCGGAAGCGGCGCATGTCAAGGTTTAAACCACTTTTGTGGTTAAAATCGGCTAAGGAGGCTTCGGACGCTATTAATAAGGGAAAACCATCCGAATACGCGGTTTGGTCAGTATTAAAAGCATAATCCGGATCCACCTGACGCGTCTGCTGATCGGGGTGATAAACCAGTTGGCAAGGATGGTCAAGTACCTGGCTGAACCAATGATTCAGTGACTCCGATACCGTTTGACCCTGGCCCGAATATTCCCAGACCTTGATGTCAATCAATGCTCCGTTTGCTGGTAGCAATGGCATGCTGATGGGGTGATATCCCTCGGCCTGTAACCAGAGATGGTCGTCCTTGATCTGGGTCTGAATTAAGGCCATTTTGCTTAAACGGCGTTGACTAAGAAATTCACCTTGAGCATCCACCAGCATCCAGCAGCGGTCATACAGTAGTCCTGTTTTAACCAGTGGCCATTGATTGACGCTGATGCCCGGCAGTGATTTGATTGGATAGATGATAATTTGGCTAACTGCTGGCATAGGTGATGTTTGGGTTGACGATAACAGGTTTATTTTAAAAAGAGTCTTATGATAATGAATATACGCTGCTTAATTGGATTTTTTATGCTGGCTTTCAGCGTCTCAGGCCTGGCGGCGGCGAAATCAAAAACGGTCGCCACAACCCCCGCAGGTCAATCATCACCCACCACTACAGCGCCAAGTTCCACTGGACGTTCCAATTCGGCTGAGAAAACCGCTAAGTCTACAGCCCAAACCGCTGCTAAACAGATCGTGAAAATTGTTTACTTCACGCAACGCACAACCCCGCCACCGGCCATGTCCAATCTGGATCCATTTATTGTCGATAAAGGTGATTTAGGCGCAGATTTAGCCATCAATGATAATAATACGACCGGCCAGTTTACCCAACAGCACTATGAATTAATTAAAGTGATTGTGCCTGTGGATGCCGATCCCGTGGCGGTTTTTAATAATCAGTTGCCTAAAGATGCTGAATTAGTGGTCTTAAATGTCAGTGCTGATCTGTTAGCGAAATTACAGGATCAGCCTGCTGCCAAAAATCGATTATTGTTTGATGCCGCGACTTCGGATGATGAAAGCCGTGCCGCCGGCTGCCGAAGCGCTGTCTTACATATGATGCCTAGTCGCGCGATGCGCGCAGATGCTTTGGGGCAATATTTATTAAAAAAACGCTGGCAGAAGTGGTTGTTAGTGGTTGGGCAAAATCCGGAAGACCAGCTTTATGCTGCGGCTATCAAACGAGCCGCGAAACGCTTTAATCACAAGATAGTCGCGGAAAAAGTCTGGAGCAATGATTTTGACAGCCGACGGACCGCGCAAGCCGATGTGCCAGTCTTTACCCAGGGTGAGGACTATGATGTATTGGTGGTTGCCGATGAGCGGGGCTGGTTTGGCGAATATTTTGACTATCGGTCTTGGTTACCCCGTCCTGTGGTTGGCACCCAAGGCTTGATCGCCACGGCCTGGCATCCCAGTCACGAAAACTGGGGCGCGACACAATTACAAAATCGATTTCGCGAACAGTCGGGACGTTGGATGCAGGAAACCGATTACGGTGTCTATCTTGCTGTTCGCGCCATAGGCGAAGCCAGCGTGCGTAGCAAAAGTAACCGACAGTCGGTTATTCGAGATTATATGTTCTCAGATCATTTTGCCTTACAAGCATACAAAGGCATGCCATTGTCTTTTCGCGCCTGGGATGGTCAGTTGCGCCAACCCGTCTTATTAGCCGCGCCTCGTGCGATGGTGGCTGTGGCGCCTGTAGAAGGTTTTTTACATCCTAAATCGGAACTCGATACCTTAGGCTACGATCAGGCTGAATCTGCCTGTCACTTTTCGCCTTAAGGTTGCATGCCAGGTATGCCTAGTGCCTGAATCAAGGGGGTGTTGGAGGTTTCCTGATAGGCTAATAATTTGCCATAGTGTCGCCATGCCTTAAATGCCAGTGCGTGCGATAAAACCCGGATTGGATAGTCACGCGGTAAGGTCTGTAGATAGGGCTGCATACTGACAAAATCATCAGCCCCGTATTGATCCATGATAAATCTTAAACCACCGTTGCTGGGGCCAATATTGAAGGCTAGCAAGCCTAGGTATAAATCATTATGCATCTGGCTTAAATAGAATTTAAGCGTAGCGGCCGCAAGGTGAGCATTGTGTTGAGGATTATTTAAATCCAGTTGTTTTACCCTTAATTTGTCGCGGGTTGCTTGTTGGATAAATCTAGAGACTGCCGTAATCTGGTATAAGCCATGACCACCATCCTGACTGTCACGCGGTAGGAAAGAAGACTCTGTAGCGGCTAATCCCAACAACAGATCGGGGTCTAAATCATATTGATTAGCCGTTTCTTGTATCAGCCCCTGGTAGGCCCGTGCTCTGTCAATCAGCTGCAATTCCCATTTAGGATCTTGTCGCCGGTAAGCGGCATAGACTTGATGGGCCACATTTTCGCTCTGAACGAGTTGTTTGCCGCCCACCAGGGTTTTGAAATGCTCAATGTGCTGCCAATAGCCCTGTGTATACATGATCACGATAAGCGCGGTGCTGATGAGAACGGAACCAACTGCCGGAGAGTAAGGCCATTTTTTGACTAATCGCGTTCGAGCCTGGCCCCAGTATCGGAATGCCGCGGCAGTCACAACAATATATGCCACCAGGCCTAAGCTAAAAGGCAGCAGATTACTGACATAATTGGTGCCACTAAAATGTTTTGCCAGCAGCCCCAAGCACAACAAGGCTGACACAGCGATTATGAATATCAGATTGCTTAATTCCAGCCAGAATAAGTATGACTGGACAGTCATAGGTTTTTTTGCTTTTTTCCTCGGCCGCGCTTGGGCTTTATGTGACCGGGACTTATGGGAATGACGCGGTTTGGAATAGGCTGTTTTTGACATGCGTATCAGCAAAATGGGCATGAAACTGTGCCTAGGCTAGTTGAGCCAGGTCATGAAGTAAATCATTTTTTCATGGATTGCCGCTTTGACGAAGGCTAGGGCGATGGTATATTCATACCATTGGTAGGTTTTTGAACCGCCTATTCAATCTGATAATAATAACCGGGGTTAGGTTGGACTTGCTTCCTTGCCCTTATGTAGGTAAAGCCTAGAAACTACAAGGATCATTCTATGCAACCGCAAGACTATTTGCCGTTTTTTCAAGATCTCGCTCTTCAAACTTACCAAACTACACTTGAGTTGCCTGTTTATGCCGCTAGTCTGACCGTCATCGTCTGGCTATTGACTGCTATTTTTTACAGCATTCGTATTAGCTTCATCAAAGGTCATCTCAAGCGCGCTTTGAAAGCGGGTAAAGAAATTCAACAAGCCCTTCACGAAGCCGAGCAACGTGAGCAAGTTGCGCAAGAAGCCGCTTTGCAACATCAGGCTCAGAAAGAACAGAGCGACCAAGTGTGTGCACAATTATCTGGACGTCTTGAAGAATTGTCACAGCAGTTCACCCAATCGATTCATGCTTTGGCGGCGAATCCTGATCTAGGTCAGCAAGGTTTAACCGCAACCCCTGGTCTTGCCCCAGAGGCGCTTTGGCAACGTCTTAATGCGGCCAGTTCTCAAATTGCAGATAAACTGCTTGAAGAACGTCGTGCCTTATCAGATATGCAGCAAGCAGTTCAGGATGAGGTAGCAAAAACCGCGGAGAAAGAACAACAATTACAAGCTGCGCAATTACGATTAGAAAGCCAAAGTCAGCAGTTAGCTAAATTGAGTCTGGCTCAAGAAGAACATAAAGCCGAGTTAGCGGCTCAACAACAAGCCAGTCAGCAACAGTTACTGGCATTAGAAGATCGCTATCGTCGAGAGATGGCTGCACTTAAGGCGAGTAAGCCTGAACCAAAACCCGAAGTTAACCTAACGCTATCGTCGACA
>RFQK01000123.1 GCA_009925045.1 Methylococcaceae bacterium | reverse complement strand
AATCAAGGATGGCAAAATCGTCAAACTCATAATCAAATATCGAAGCCGGACGACGCTTGATCTGCAAACGTGGCAATGGCATGGTTTCCCGAGTTAACTGTAACTGCGCCTGTTCTATGTGATTCAAATACAGATGAACATCACCGCCGGTCCAGACAAAATCACCCACATCCAGATCACACTGTTGCGCAATCATGTGGGTTAATAGAGCATAACTGGCTATGTTGAATGGTAAGCCCAAAAAGGTATCACAACTGCGTTGATACAATTGGCAGGACAATTTTCCGTCCGCGACATAAAACTGAAACAAGGTATGACAGGCGGCCAAGGCCATTTTTCCTATCGCAACATTGGCTTGAGGCGATTGGGTTTCGTCGGGTAAATCAGCCACATTCCAAGCTGAAACAATCAAACGACGGCTGTTAGGTGTTCGTTTAATTTGCTCGACTACTTGAGCAATCTGATCAATGGTTTCGCCACTGGCCGTTGGCCACTTACGCCATTGTTTGCCATATACAGGTCCAAGTTCACCGCTTTCATCTGCCCATTCATCCCAAATGGATACCCCGTTTTGTTTGAGATAGGCGATATTGGTTTCCCCTTGTAGAAACCAGAGTAATTCATGAATGATGGATTTCAGATGCAGTTTTTTGGTGGTGAGCAAGGGAAAGCCCTGTGCCAGATCAAAACGCATCTGATGCCCGAATACGGATAAGGTGCCACTTCCGGTGCGGTCGCCTTTTTGCTGACCTTCGTTTAGCAGTGTATTCAGCAAATCTAAATAAACTTGCATAAACTTATTGACCCCAGGGCATCACGGGAACAGTCGAAATACTGTTTGCCGGTGCACCATCTATCACTTTACGGCTAATGGCCACATACACCAGTGTTTTATGTTTGGCATCCCATAAGCGACTGATATTAGTCGACTTAAATAACAATGAGGTGCTTTCCGAGAAAACAGTTTCGCTATCGGCCAGTTTGCTTGGCAACTCAATAGGCCCCACCTGACGACAAGCCAGTGAAAATTGCGAAGGATCTTCTGCTAAACCCAGCGACCCGGAAATCCCGCCTGTTCTGGCCTGACTGATATGACAAATGACGTTCTTGATTTTGGGATCTTCAAAAGCATCGACGCAGACTTTGTGATTGGCACCCACCAGTTTCCAGGCCGTGGTCACACAACCGATTTCCTCAGCTTTGACCGCACAGGTCATCAACATCAGACTTCCGGCAACCACACATTTTTGCAGCGTTTTCATAGATGACTCCTAGAGATTATTCGATCGGCGACCATTCGCTGAAACAAGCCGCCTGACCTTGATAACAGCCGTTTTCATCCACCAAATTCCAGACTACCGCCTGATGAATCCGAAAACGCTTGCCAGTACGGGAAATTCGCACCCCCGAATAATTGCTGATATAGCCTTGACTCCGCACCTGATCCAGCAAAGCCTCACGCTGTTGCTGATTGACCGGCTCCGCTGAGAGTCTGGAGGGCATCTGGGTGAGTTGTGTCTCATTTAACTCGAACAAAGCCAAGGCCTGACGATTGGCATAATTAAATACCGGATCCGCAGCGCTGTTATGGCTTAACACAGCAAATTCGGCCAAAAACAACTGTTCGCTGAGTGATAAGTCATGTTTTGGGGTCAGCAATGGCTGCCCCAACAAACGCTCATAACTCTGCACTATTAAGAGCGCATGGTCTTCATTGTGAATGAGTGAAACAGCCATAGAATTAATTTATTCTATATTTATCAGATAGTTACACAGATTTACAATTAAAATATTTTCAGGCACTAAACATCCAAATTCGCCACATCCAAAGCATTTTTAACAATAAAATCACGGCGTGGTTCAACAATATCGCCCATCAGGGTGGTGAAAATTTCATCTGCAGCAATCACATCTTCAATTTTTACCTGCAGCATACGACGGCTATTGGAATCCAGTGTGGTTTCCCATAATTGCTCAGGGTTCATCTCGCCCAAACCTTTATAGCGCTGAATATGCTGTCCTTTTTTCACTTCACGCATCATCCATTCGAAAGCCTGCTTGAAATTACTGACGGCTTGCTCACGCTCGCCAATTCGCATCAAAGATTCACTGCCAAACAAACTGGCGGTGGTTTCAGCGTAACGGGCGATCTTTTGGTAGTCATTCCCCGCAAAAAAGGTTGAATGCAGTACAAAGCTTTTCACAATACCGTGCAGACGTTTACTGACTACAATGTCGAAATCGTCTTGATCCGTGTATTTGAGACGCGTTTCAAATAAGGCCTTATGATCACCAGCATTTAACTGGGTTTCCAACTCCGAGATCCAGTTCTGTAATTGCAATTTGTCGGCCTTAATAGCAGCAGATAATGGCGGCGCATAGGTCATTTGCTCGAGATACAAATCATCGTAGCGACGCGACAAGCGTTGAATGGTATTCATTACTTCGGCAAATTCAGTCGCCAGTTTTTCCAGGCCTTGTCCTTGAATAACCGGGGTATTGGCATCGGTTTGTAATTGGGCTTTATCTAATGCCAACTGGATTAGATACTGGTTTAAGGCATTATCGTCTTTGACATAGTGCTCTTGTTTGCCTTTTTTCACTTTATACAAAGGCGGCTGAGCAATGTAGATATGCCCGCGTTCTACAAGTTCTGGCAATTGGCGATAGAAAAAGGTCAGCAACAAAGTCCGGATATGTGAACCATCCACGTCAGCATCCGTCATGATAATGATACGGTGATAGCGAAGTTTATCGATGTTGTATTCATCTTTACCGATGCCGCAACCCAGGGCGGTAATCAGGGTACCGACTTCTTCAGACGAAATCATTTTGTCGAAACGGGCTTGTCATTTCCCGAGCTTTACGAGCAGCTTCGCGGGCACGTGCGGCATCAATAATTTTCCCGGCAATGGCTTTGGCTATTTGCGGCTGTTCTAATAAGAACTCCTGCAATTTTTCATTCATCGTCGATTCAACCAAAGGTTTCACTTCGGATGACACCAACTTATCTTTGGTTTGCGAAGAAAATTTAGGATCCGGTACTTTCACCGATAAAACTGCGGTTAAACCTTCACGGGCATCATCGCCTGTCGTGGCGACTTTTTCTTTTTTACCCAAGGCATTGGTTTCAATGTATTGATTGATGGTACGTGTCAAAGCCCCTCTGAAACCGGCTAAATGGGTACCACCATCACGTTGTGGAATATTATTGGTGTAGCAAAAAACATTTTCCTGATAGGAATCATTCCACTGCATGGCGACTTCAACCGTCACACCTTCTTTTTCGGCTTTGAAATGAAAAACTTTTTCAAACAAAGGCGTCTTATTTTTATTTAAATGCTGAACAAAGGCACTGATTCCACCTTCAAATTCAAAAACATCTTCCTTGCCACTGCGCTCATCACGCAGTGAAATGCGCACGCCGGAGTTGAGAAAGGATAATTCTCTTAAACGCTTGGCCAGAATGTCATAGTGAAATTCGGTATCACTAAAAATAACTTTGCTTGGCTTAAAGTTGATTGAAGTACCACTACCTTCCGCATCAGCGACAACTGCTAAGGGTGCAACAGGCTCACCTAACACATATTTCTGCTGATGTAGCTTGCCATTTTTGCGGATTTTCAAAGTGAGCTCTTCTGATAAGGCGTTCACCACCGATACACCAACACCGTGTAAGCCACCCGAGACTTTATAAGCGTTGTCATCAAACTTTCCACCGGCATGCAGGACCGTCATAATCACTTCAGCCGCAGAACGGCCTTCTTCTTTGTGAATATCAACAGGGATACCTCGACCATCATCGGTGACAGAAACCGAACCATTTTCATGAATAACGACGTCAACCCCTTTGCAATAGCCTGCTAAAGCCTCATCAATGGAGTTATCAACGACTTCAAACACCATATGATGCAAACCTGATCCATCATCGGTATCACCAATATACATGCCCGGACGTTTTCTGACGGCATCCAAACCTTTTAAGACGGTAATATTGGAACTATCGTATTGCTCACTCATGGTGTTTTCCGTTTTTGTTGTATGACAACATTCCAATGTCATCTTTCAAATCTCGAAAGACTGGCATGTAGTGTTTCATTAAGCGATTACGTTTCACGTGAAACATTATTGGTTTTCTAGAGAACCTTGTTTCACGTGAAACACTTGATATTGGGAAATCAGACTGAGATCTCCAAAATCTTCAAGACCGGTTGCAGTGATAAAAACCTGACAACCCAACTCATCGAGGTATTTTAACAATTTTGCCTTATTTTCTAAATCTAATTCGGCACTTAGATCATCAATCAAAATTAGACTCTGATTAGGATTATGCTCATTCATTAAACTGGCTTGAGCCAGTAATAAGGACAACATTAAAAGCTTTTGCTGACCTCGTGATAAATAGTCTTTTGCAGGCCTACCATTCACATAGCTAGTAAAGTCACTGCGATGAGGACCATTATGGGTAAAGCCATATTTCAGGTCACGCGCTCTATCAATAGTTAAGATATTTTCGAGCGTGAACTGATCATCCCATCCTGGATAAAAAACTAATTCAACGGCTTCACAGGCCAAAAAATGACGGGCCAATTTTAGAAACACCGGTTGTAAGGCTTGCATATACTGCAAGCGGTATTGATTAACCACTTGGCCATAAACTGCAAACTCCTTATCCCACGCGGAGAGTGCCTGGCTATTTTTAGTTTTAAGCAAAGCATTACGCTGTTGCAAGGCTTTACTAAAACACCGCCAGTTGCTCAAAAAAAGAGCTTGCTGATTAAAAACACCCCAATCCATAAATTCACGACGAAACTGAGGTCCAGCATCTAAAAGTTGATAAGACTTTGGTTGAATTAATTGTACCGGCAAACAATAGGCTAAATCGGCACGTCGTTTTGTTTCTTGATCGATACGAATCAGTATTTCTTTATGATTAGCGCTGATTCCCAGTGTTGATAAGGAACCACTAAGGTGCTGATTGATGGCTGAAATGACTAATTGCGGCTGGTCG
>RFQK01000122.1 GCA_009925045.1 Methylococcaceae bacterium | reverse complement strand
CCTGTGCGACTGTTTTGGATCGAAAGCCATAGCCGGGAACCAGGGTTAAAGGGTGGGTATGATCATCCCAAATGCTGGTGCGATAATCTTCCGGAAAGGCGTCCAAGATCAGTGCTTGTATCACAGAGGGTTTATCGGCAATGGCTTCCTGAAGGTGTTCGTTAGGTTTGGCTTTGCTGATGCGTTGACGTAGATGGGGCGGGATCTTGCGAATCGCTTTTTCAAAAATGCGTACATGATCGACCTTAAAATGCGGCAACTCATAGTCATCACTGTGTTTGATGACGGTTTTGGTGTCATAGAACAGCGCCAGGGTTCGTAATGCGGCTTCACGGTTATCCCAGTAATGTTCTAATAAGCAGAGGCTGGGGTCTGCTGTTGTTTGACATTCTTCACGGTATTCGGCCAGATCGTTCAAATGCTCGGGGTGGTGGTGATCAGTCAGTACCGCGACGGCTTGAGCGCGTAATTGAGGATGGCCTTGTTCGTAAAAAGCCAGAGTTTGCTGCAGGACTGGTATGGGTAAATAGGCTTGCTCGCTGGTTGCACACAGCAAACTGTTATCTTGTGACAGGCTGAAAAAACGGTTTTGGAACAAAGCCTGCGCCTGAGCATCGGCCCCTGCCGGATTGCTCAGAACAGTCAGCGCAATGCTGGCCAGGCCTAAACGCGAAACTTTAATGGTCCAGTCCCATTGCATCCCAGGCTTTCTGGATAAAGGTGTCACTTTTGTACTCGCCCATCGGTGCGCCGTTAGGATAATTCAAGTTAAATACCCGTTCAGCGTCGGCAGCCAGTTCCTCCAGACCCATTTTACGGTAACCGTCTTGCATGATTTGCAGTGCAATCGGAATCGCCGGTGTCCGGTCATATTCTTTAATGACGTGATTAGCACGGTTTACGGCAGCGACGTAGGCTTTACGACGCATATAAAAATCAGCAACATGCACTTCGTACATGGCCAAATTATTGCGTAATGCCGTCATTCGCAGCTTGGCGTCTTCGTTGTACATACTGGTCGGAAAACGCGTCATTAATTCTTTGAAATTGTCGTACGAGTCGCGAGCGGGGCCAGGGTCACGCTGCGAGGCGTCTGTTGGCAGGAAGCGGTCAATAAAACCGATGCCGCGATTGTAGTTCACCAAGCCTTTCAGGTAATAGGCATAATCCACATGCGGGTTACGCGGGTGGGTTTTAATGAACCGGTCTGCCGCAGCGATAGCGGCTTCAGGGTCGTCGTTTTTATAGTAGGCATAAGCGACATTCAACTGCGCCTGTGGCGTGTAATCGCCAAACGGATAGCGTGCTTCCATCGATTCATAAATCGATACGGCCTTACTAAAATTTTTGTTGTCTAACGCTTCTTTGGCCTGATCATGAAAGCGTTGTTCGTCCCAGTCTTTGTATTCATCTTCTTTGTTGGACGATGAGTCTTTGCTGATCATACCCTGGAGGGCTTCGCAGCCGGGTAATGAGAGACTAATCAGGAGAATAATGATGGATTTGGCTAAAAGTAATCGCATGTAATGAACAACACGTTGTAATATTGCAAGATTTTTTGGCTTTATCAGCCTTGAGCGCGAGTATAACTTAAAATACGACTATGACGATATTAACGGCAAGGGTTCCGGACGAATTAGCGGGCATGCGACTGGATCAATGTCTGGCTGAGATGTTCCCTGATTACTCCCGCAGTAAGCTCCAAACTTGGATTAAAGCCGAGCGAGTAAAAATTGATGGCCAAATTTTGCGCGGTCGCGAGAAGCTGGACGGTGGCGAGCTTGTCGAGCTGGATGCCGAAGCGGAAGTGGTTTTAACTTCAGATCCTGAGGATATCCCATTGGATATCGTGTATGAAGATGATTCGTTATTGATTATCAATAAACCGGTTGGCTTGGTCGTGCATCCAGCCGCCGGGCATTGGCAAGGTACTCTGGTAAATGCCTTGCTGAATCATGAGCCGGGTTTAAATGTTTTGCCCAGAGCCGGGATTGTTCATCGTCTCGATAAAGACACCAGTGGTTTGTTAATGATCGCCAAAACCTTGCCAGCCCATACCTCATTGGTTGAACAATTACAGGAACGCAGTATTAACCGTGAGTATCTGGCTTTGGTAAAAGGCTGGATGACGGCTGGTGGTACCGTTGATGAGCCGATTGGCCGCCATCCGACTGATCGTAAACGCAACGCCGTACGCCGTGATGGCAAAGAAGCGATTACCCATTATCGTCTGGAACAGCGCTTTAAACGCCATACCTTAATTCGGGTCAAGCTGGAAACGGGGCGTACCCATCAGATTCGTGTGCACATGAGTCATATTCATTATCCTTTGGTCGGTGATCAGGTTTATGGCGGGCGTTTCCAGATGCCGGCTGACTGTAATCCGGCTTTGGCGGAGGCCTTCCGTGGTTTTAAGCGTCAGGCTTTGCATGCAGCACGTTTGGGGCTTGAGCATCCCGAAACCGGCGAGTACTGTGAATGGGAACAGGAAATGCCAGAAGATATGCAGCATCTGATTGATTTGCTGGCAGCGAATGAACTGGATCAGACCTGATTGGCGTTTGCCGCCGGGGGTTCAGGCGGCGATTAGTTTACGCAGTGGCGGTGTGAGTCAGGGCGATTATGCCAGTCTCAATCCTGCGGCGCATGTAGGAGATGATCCAGCGGCTGTCAGTGCTAATCGTGCCCTTATTCGTCAGCAATTGGCTTTGCCGACTGAGCCGGTGTGGCTGAATCAAGTGCATGGTATTGCTGTGGCCAGGGCTGATCAGGTGCTTGGTGTGCCGGAAGCGGATGCCAGTTATACCCGTGAATCGGCGGTGGTGTGTGTGGTGTTGACCGCTGATTGTCTGCCCTTATTGTTTTGTGGTGACGGGGGTGAGGTGATTGCCGCCGCGCATGCTGGCTGGCGGGGTTTACATGCCGGCATCATTGATGCGACGGTTAAGGCGATGAATGCTCATCAACTGCAGGTTTATCTGGGGCCGGCAATTGGACCGGCTGATTTTGAGGTGGGTGATGAGGTTCGCGAGGCTTTTGTGAATCGCCATAGTGCGAATGCCGATGCTTTTGTGGCGCTTGCACCGGGCAAATGGCTCGCCGATATTTACCGTCTGGCACGTAATAATTTATATGAGTTGGGTATCGATCAGATTACTGGCGGTGATTATTCCACTGTTCGTGACCCGCAACGTTTTTATTCCTATCGTCGTGACGGTGCGCGCACCGGACGAATGGCGAGTCTGATCTGGAGATCATAGTTTGGATGTATTGTTGTTAATCATCACCTTTACGGCTTTGGGTGGGGTGTTGAGTGTGCTGGCGGCCAGTGTGTTTTTATTATTGTCTGAGTCACAGCAGCATAAGGTGTTGCCGCACGGCATCAGCTTCGCGATTGGGGCCTTATTGACCGGGGCTTTTTGTGGTCTGATTCCGCATGCATTTGAGTCGGTGCCTCCGCAGGCAGTGGATCAATTGTCAGCGACTATCCTAGCCGGTATTTTGTTGTTTTTTGTTTTGGAAAAGCTGCTGGTTTGGCGGCATTGCCATTCCCACGCCTGTGCGGCGCACGGCGAAGATGCGCATCACGAACATCAGCATGCTCACGAACCTCAACCGCAAGTTGCGCCACCCTCCAATCGCCGGGTGACCGGTATCTTCATTATTTTGGGCGATAGTATTCACAATTTTGTGGATGGTGTGCTGATTGCTGCAGCGTTTTTGACCGATGTTCAGCTGGGTATTGTCACCAGTCTGGCGGTGGCTGCGCATGAAATCCCTCAGGAGGTCGGCGACTTCGCTATTTTATTACACAGTGGCTATAGCCGTTTACGTGCTTTGTTTTACAATATTTTGGCCAGCCTGGGGACTGTGGTGGGCGGGGTGTTAGCCTACTATGGCCTGGGAGACCTGCATCAGGTCCTGCCGTACTTTTTAGCCTTAGCAGCATCAAGCTTCATTTATATTGCGGTGGCCGATCTGATCCCGTCTTTGCATGAAAAAACCGATATTAAAACCTCCTTACAGCAAATCGCTTTTATCCTGGCCGGGGTTGTGCTGATTTTGTTGATGCAGAGCATTGCGCATCAATATGAGCCGGAGTTTATCGAATTAGTACCGCTCACATCGGAGCCTGGCGCTATTTAGTGGCATGGCTGCCGGCCTGAACCGGCAGCGGTGTCATTGATTGATCAGGTAATCACTGAGGGTTCAGTTCTGCCGGTGCGTTTTTTCACTTCACACAAGATTTCGGCAATATCCACCAACTCTTGCAATGCAATGCCGGAGTCTTGATGCAAATGTTCGGCGTCACGCTGATATTTTTCAATATAGATACGCAATGTTGCGCCTACGGTTCCGGTGCCTGATAGACGAAAAACAATCCGCGAACCATTGGTAAAGCCAACGCGTATGCCTTGTTGGGCGCTGACGCTGTTGTCTACCGGATCGGTATAACTGAATTCATCAGCATATTTTACGCTGTACTCACCCCAGCTTTGGCCGGGTAAAGCCGTCAATTGGTTGCGCAGATGGTCAACGATGCCATTAGCGATGTCGTTTTCGACCGCCTCGTAGTCGTGACGGCAGTAAATATCGCGACCAAATTTTTCCCAGTGTTCGGTAACAATATCAGCAACCGACTGGCGTTTGCGCGCGATCAGATTCAACCAGAATAATACCGCCCACAGGCCGTCTTTTTCTCTGACGTGGTTGGAACCAGAGCCAAAGCTTTCCTCACCGCACAAGGTGATTTTGCCGGCATCGAGCAAATTGCCGAAGAATTTCCAGCCGGTTGGTGTTTCGTAACAAGCCAGATTCAGTGCCTGGGCAACCCGGTCCACGGCCTGACTGGTCGGCATAGAGCGGGCTACACCGCTGATGCCTTTGGCATAGGCAGGAATCAGGCGGGCATTGGCGGCCATGATCGCCAGACTGTCGCTTGGGGTAACAAAGATATTGGCGCCCATGATCATATTGCGGTCGCCGTCACCATCTGAGGCTGCGCCGAAGGTAGGTGCATGGTCGGATAACATGATTTCGG
>RFQK01000121.1 GCA_009925045.1 Methylococcaceae bacterium | reverse complement strand
ATCGGGCAATGCGGGATCTGGATGCCAATATGGTTGAAATCAATCCTTTGGTCGTGACTGCTCACGGCGAAGTAGTGGCTTTGGACGCGAAAATGGGCTTTGATGACAACGCCTTATTCCGTCGTCAAAGAATTTCAGAATTGCGCGATAAAACTCAAGAAGATCCACGGGAAATGGCAGCGGCTGAT
The DNA here is from genome assembly GCA_009925045.1 of Methylococcaceae bacterium. Lineage (GTDB taxonomy): Bacteria > Pseudomonadota > Gammaproteobacteria > Methylococcales > Methylomonadaceae > Methylomonas. The sequence continues at coordinate 5,001 of RFQK01000121.1, read as the reverse complement.
CGTGGCTTAAGCTATGTCGGTCTGGATGGTGACATTGGTTGCATGATCAATGGTGCTGGTCTGGCGATGGCGACTATGGATATGATCAAACTGGCGGGTGGTGAGCCGGCTAACTTCCTGGACGTGGGTGGTGGTGCATCTGCTGAACGGACCGAGAAAGCGTTTCGTATGGTTTTGGCGGACAACAATGTTAAAGCCATGCTGGTCAATATTTTTGCCGGTATTAATCGCTGTGACTGGATTGCGGAAGGTGTGGTTCAGGCGGTGCGTAAGATTGATATGAAAGTACCGCTGATCGTACGTTTATCAGGTACCAACGTTGAACAAGGTCGCAAAATCATTGAAGAGAGTGGATTGCCTATTATTATGGCCAGCACCTTGGCTGAAGCCGCAGAAAAGGCGGTACAGGCGCGTAACGAAGTAGTGGCAAGACAGGCTTAAGGAATCGATATGGCAATTTTTATTGATAAACAGACTCGTATTATTGTTCAGGGCTTTACTGGCAAGATCGGTACTTTCCATGCACAAGACATGATTAATTACGGTTCCAATGTGGTCGGCGGTATTACACCGGGCAAAGGTGGCCAGCAGCATCTGGATCGTCCGGTTTTTAATACGGTCAAAGAAGCTGTAGAACAAGCAGGTGCTGAAGCTAGTATTATTTTTGTACCGCCTGCCTATGCGGCTGATTCCATCATGGAAGCCGCTGAAGCTGGTATCAAATACTGTGTGGCGATTACTGACGGTATTCCGACACAGGACATGATGAAAGTTAAAATTTTTCTGAGTCGTTTCCCTAAAGATCAACGCATGGTGCTGACCGGTCCTAACTGTGCAGGGACTATCAGTCCGGGTAAATCCATGCTGGGTATCATGCCAGGCCATATTTATATACCGGGCAATGTCGGTATTGTTGGTCGTTCCGGTACGCTGGGCTATGAAGCTGCAGATCAGATGAAGGCCTTGGGCATTGGTGTTTCAACATCGGTCGGTATTGGTGGTGATCCTATCAATGGCAGTTCGCATCGCGATATTCTGGAGAAATTTGAACAGGATCCAGAAACCAAGGTGGTGATGATGATAGGTGAGATCGGTGGACCGCAAGAGGTTGAAGCCGGGGTGTTTGCAAAAGAAAACATGAGCAAACCTGTCGTCGCCTATATTGCGGGCTTAACAGCACCTAAAGGCCGTCGTATGGGCCATGCTGGCGCTATTATTTCTGCTTCAGGTGAATCAGCGGCGGAAAAGGTGGAAATGCTTAAGGATTTAGGCGTGACAATTGCACCGACTCCAGCTGCTATGGGTGAGACAGTCGCTAAAATTTTAGCCAAACTGTAAGTTTTTCTCTCCGGTTGCCAAAAGCCCGCTTTTGCGGGCTTTTTTTTGCCTGAAGAATTCAGGCTAAGCCTTAACTCGATTGTCTAAGCTATTGAGATTTAAGGATTCAGTCTCTGTTGGTCTACAGATAGTCTAAAAGTTCTCCTGTATTCACTATATATTGTGTTAATATTTCTCCTGAGACACTACATACAGAAAAGACAGCTTGATGTTTATCTGTCATACAAGTGCCCGCCCAGGCGCTGAGCGATTACACATTCAATAGACAAGGGAAATAACGAATGACCGCCAAACTGCAACTCATTGCTTCAAACTCAACTGAGATCCCCTTACAAAGTGCATCTGTTGATATTTGGGATAGCAAATACCGTCTGAAAACCAAGGAAGGACAAGCTGTCGATCAAAATATTGATGATACCTATAAACGCGTGGCCAAGGCCTTGTCAGACGTTGAAACGACCAAAGCCTTGCAGGAAAAGTACTACAAAGAATTTTTATGGGCATTACGCAAAGGCGTGATCCCTGCAGGTCGGATTATTTCCAACGCGGGTGCTTTAGAGCATAAACCAGCGACCTCCACTATCAACTGTACGGTATCCGGCATTATCGAAGATTCCATGGATGATATCTTGGGTAAAGTCCACGAAGCCGGCCTGACCCTTAAAGCGGGTTGTGGTATTGGTTACGAGTTTTCTACTTTGCGTCCTAAAGATGCCTATGTGGCAGGTGCAGGTGCCTATACCTCGGGGCCTCTGTCGTTTATGGATATCTACGACAAAATGTGTTTTACGGTTTCTTCGGCGGGTGGTCGTCGCGGTGCGCAAATGGCTACTTTTGATGTGGCTCACCCTGATGTAGTTGATTTTATTCGTGCTAAACGTGAAGACGGTCGCCTAAGACAGTTCAACTTGTCTCTGTTGATTACCAGTGAATTTGTTGAAGCGGTTAAAAACAATCAGCAATGGCCTTTGTCTTTTCCTCTAAGCGAGCGGGAAGTTAAGAACGACAATCTGAACCTGCAAGATGCCAGTAAAATCGTCTGGCGCGATTTGCCTAACAAAAAGGGCTATGTGGTAAATGATGATGGTTTAGTGGCTTGCCGTATCAGTAAAGTAATGCCTGCGCGTCGTTTGTGGGACATTATCATGTCATCCACCTATGACTATGCTGAACCGGGTTTTATTCTGATTGATAAAGTCAACGAAATGAACAATAACTGGTTCTGTGAGCATATTCGTGCCACTAACCCCTGTGGTGAACAACCGTTACCGCCTTATGGCAGTTGTTTGTTAGGTTCGATCAACTTAACCCGTTTCGTGGAAAAACCCTTTACAGCAGAAGCCCGTTTTGACTGGGATGAGTATCGCAAAACCATTCAGATCTTTACGCGCATGCTGGATAACGTGGTGGAAATCAATGGCTTGCCATTGCCTCAGCAACAGCATGAGATTACCAGCAAGCGCAGACATGGTATGGGTTATTTGGGCTTGGGTTCTACGATTACCATGCTGGGTCTGAAATACGGCAATGCAGAATCTTTGGCGTTTACCGAGCAGGTAACCCGTGAATTAGCGATTGAAGGCTGGAAATCGGCCCTTGATCTGGCTAAAGAAAAAGGCCCCGCACCGATCATGGAGCAAATATTTACCGTCACGGGTGAGATGTTACACAAACGTCCAGAAATGAAAGCCGATGGCTATCAGTTGGGTGATCAAGTGCCTGGTCGAATTTTGCATGCAAAATACAGTCGTTATATGCAAAAAATCGCCGAACAAGAACCCGAATTAGTGGCTGAACTTGCCGAAGTAGGCGCACGTTTTTCCCATCACAGCTCAATTGCACCGACTGGTACCATTTCGTTGTCATTAGCCAATAATGCTAGTAACGGGATAGAGCCAAGTTTTGCTCATCACTATTCACGTAATGTGATTCGTGAAGGTAAAAAAACTAAGGAAAAAATTGACGTGTTTTCGTTTGAATTGCTGGCCTATCGTCAGTTAGTCAATAGCGATGCCATGCCGTACACCGATAACCCCGATCATCAGTTGCCGGATTATTTTATTGCTGCGGACGATATCACGCCCAAACAGCATGTCGATATTCAGGCGGCGGCACAAATATGGATTGATTCGTCTATTTCCAAAACAGCCAATGTTCCGACCGATTATCCGTATGAAGATTTTAAATCGATTTACGAATATGCCTATGATCAGGGCTTAAAAGGCTGTACGACTTTCCGTTTTAACCCGGAAGTGTTCCAGGGTGTTCTGGTTAAAGAATCTGATCTGGAAAACACCACCTATCAATTTACCTTGGAAGATGGTCATGTTGTCGAGCTGAAAGGTAATGAAGAAATTGAATATGACGGTGAGATTCATACCGCGGCTAATTTGTTCGACGCCTTAAAAGAAGGCTATTACGGCAAGTTTTAATGCCTGTTGATGAGAGGCTGCTGAAGTTGGCAGCCCTTTAATCTATCGGTTTGAAATAAAACTATTTAGCCGGATGACTCAGGTCTAAGTCAGAGTCGGAACGGCAGCAGAGAAGAGACGCAGATATGGCATTACACAAAATTGATAAAAAAATTGTCGGCTACAAGGTTTTAAGCAAAGAAGCTAAAGAAACACCGGATGTCTCCAAGCCGGAAGCCACAGTATCCTTGGAGTCCATGCACGAAAACGTCGAACGTCCGGAAGTGTTGCTGGGTTCAACCTATAAAATCAAAACCCCGCAATCAGAGCATGCCTTATACATCACCATCAATGACATGGTGTTAAATATTGGCACTGCGCATGAGGAACGTCGCCCCTATGAAATCTTCATTAACTCAAAAAATATGGAGCATTTTCAATGGGTTTTGGCGTTAACACGTGTCATATCCGCCGTATTTCGTAAAGGTGGCGATGCCTGCTTCCTGGTTGAAGAGTTGAAGGCAGTTTTCGATCCGCGTGGTGGATACTTTAAGAAAGGCGGGGTATTCATGCCATCATTGGTGGCAGAAATTGGGCATGCCATAGAATCGCATCTCAAACATATTGGGATGATTCGAACCGAACAAATGTCCGATCACCAAAAACAGTTTTTAGCCGAAAAGCGTCAAGAATTTGAAGCCATTCACGGTGCTGGAGAAGAGACACAAGCTTTTCCTGACAAAGCAGTGCTGTGTGTCAAATGCAGTACCAAAGCGATGGTGCTGATGGATGGGTGTATGACCTGTTTGAATTGCGGCGAGAGCAAGTGTGGCTGATAGTTGATCGGATTCTAAGCTCAGAGCAAATGAGCTTAGAATCCAGCAAACCGTTAAGACCGACCTTTAGGCACCATTAAGTAGAATAAGCGTCGGTTTTTTAACCACACCAGAATTCTGAACAAGAAGAATAAACAGAGCAGCAGACTATAAAACAAAGGCTCGGCCAGATTGCCTTTAAGTTGCCAAAAGTAGTGGAAGATGGCGAAAATACTGGCTAAGTAGATAAAGCGATGAACTTTTTTCCAGTTTTTTCCAAGCATGCGTTTACCAATATTAGGTGAGGTAATCGCCAGTACCAGTAAAATCAGATAGCAAGCTATGCCTAGCCAGATATAGCTGCTTTCGATGATGTCATCCACAATCATCTGCCATTCCCAGGCATGATCAACCCACAGATAAACCAGCAAATGTAA
>RFQK01000013.1 GCA_009925045.1 Methylococcaceae bacterium | reverse complement strand
GTGCCACAGGACAAGCAGTGAGGGATTCCTTGTCTGTTCAAGTGTTACAGACGGCTAGCTTTGCCCGGATTTATAAGAAATTACAGAAAAATCAGAAGGCGGACGTTGACGCAGCTGTAGAGGTGATTATTAAAACACCGGAAATCGGTGAACCCACACGCGGTGATCTGTCAGGTGTTGATGTGTACAAGTTTATGAGTACTCATCAGCAAATGCTTTTAGCCTATGAATTCGATCCCGCCACCCGAATCTTGCTCCTGCTTGGAACGCACGAAAATTTTTACCGTGATCTGAAACGGCGATAATTTGAAGGGGTCATTCTAGCTTGACAATGCCTGCTTAATCGGGACTGAGCCCTTCAAATGCCATCGGGAAAGCTTGGGGCTCCCCGATAAAACATAAACACCTATTTAAGCGGTTGATAAACAACACGGCGGTTGTGGGCGCGGCCTTCGCGGGTCGCATTACTGGTCACTGGCTGGCTCTCGCCATAGCCTTTATCTTGCAATCGATTCGCTTCAATGCCTTGTTCGACCAGTGTTTGTTTAACGGCGCTAGCACGTTGCTCAGAAAGTTTTTGGTTATAGGCTTGTTTGCCGGTGCTGTCAGTATGGCCTTCTACGCTGATTTGCAGCTTGGGATTCGCCTGCATGATTTGCACGACATTATTCAGCACCGGACCAAAGACTTTTTTAATCCGGTTACTGTCAAAATCAAACAGAATATCGCGACTACTCCAGCAGTCCGTCGGCTCGTGCCTCTATCGTTGTCGTGTTTCATGCATGACCATCCCATGCCCAGTGGTCGAGTTTGGCATGAGAATAACTAATTGTTTCTTAATGATAAAATTTGACGATGGGTTTAATCCGCATCTTTCTGCAGGCTTGGCGTAAAATAAGTAGCATAACTAAAAAATAATAAGCGGAGGTGAGCCATGAAAACCCATTACTTGCGGCATCTGTTGTTAGCTGTATGCGTCTTGCAATTTTCAGTAGTTTGGGCTGAAAGTATTGATGAAATCAAACAACACGCCGCTGCCGGACAGCCATTAGCCGAAGCAAAACTAGCGTCAGCGTATTTGCTGGGTCGTGAGGGTTTGGAAAAAGATGAAGCCAAGGCCGCTGAATGGATGGAAAAAGCCGCTAAACAAGGTTTGGTGGATGCCCAAGTGGTCATGGGTGCTTTGTATGATCGTGGTATCGGCGTAGCCAATGATCCTGAAAAAGGGACTAAATGGTATGAAAAAGCTGCGGCGCAAGGGCATAGCACCTCGATGGCTATCCTGGGACGCAACGAAGCCGCCAAGGGTAGTGTGCAATTCAACTATCAGGCCATGCGTTTCAGTGCTGCACGCACTATCCCGACTGAATACGCTAAAAAGTTTTTAATGAGTCAATAAATCACTATGAGTATTAGAACCCGCTTTGCCCCTAGCCCAACTGGATATTTACATGTGGGGGGTGCCAGAACCGCTTTATTTTCCTGGTTATATGCACGCAAACATGGCGGCAAGTTTATTTTAAGGATTGAAGATACCGATCTGGAGCGTTCTACCCAGGCTTCGGTTGATGCGATTTTAGAAGGAATGACTTGGCTCGGTCTGGAGTATGACGAGGGTCCGTTTTATCAGACGCATCGTTTTGACCGCTATAAAGAAGTGATTCAGCAATTACTGGATCAGGGGGATGCCTATTATTGTTATTGCAGTCGCGAAGAACTCGATGCATTGCGTGAACAGCAAATGGCCAATAAAGAAAAGCCACGCTATAACGGCAAGTGTCGTCATGGTGTAGTTCAGGACGGTGAGCGGGTGGTCCGCTTTAAAAATCCTGAACAGGGCGAGGTGGTGATTGATGATTTGGTTAAAGGTCGCATTGTAGTGGCTAATCAGGAACTGGATGATTTAATTATTGCCCGTTCTGACGGAACTCCGACCTATAACCTGACGGTTGTCGTTGATGACATGGATATGGGGGTAACCCATGTGATTCGTGGTGATGATCATGTCAACAACACTCCGCGTCAGATTAATATTTTAAAGGCCTTGGGTGCCTCATTGCCTTTGTATGCGCATGTGCCGATGATTTTAGGATCTGATGGTGCGCGTTTATCTAAGCGTCATGGTGCGGTCAGCGTGATGCAATATCGTAATGAGGGGTATTTGCCTGAAGCTTTATTGAATTATCTGGTGCGTCTGGGCTGGTCGCACGGTGATCAGGAGTTGTTCTCGCTGGATGAAATGGTCGAGTTATTCCAGCTGGAAAAGGTGAATGTTTCAGCTTCAACGTTTAATACCGAAAAACTGTTGTGGCTGAATCATCAGTACATCATGCACAGTGATCCAGCCCATGTGGCTAGACATTTGAGTTGGCATTTGGGTGAGTTAGGTCTTGACCCCAGTCAGGGACCAGTTTTATCTGAAATCGTTAAAATTCAGCGTGAACGCTGCAAAACATTGGTAGAAATGGCTGAAGCCAGTCGCTATTTTTACGAAGAATTTGATGGCTATGAAGAAAAAGCAGCGGCTAAAAACTTTAAAGTAGAAGCCGTTCCTGTTTTACAGCAATTGTTGACCGCATTTAGTGCGGTGACTGACTGGCAGGCAGAGCCCTTGCATCAAGTCGTACTGGACACTGCGGAATCATTGCAATTAGGTTTGGGTAAAGTCGCTCAGCCACTTCGAGTAGCTGTTTGTGGGTGTGGCGTTTCGCCAGCAATTGATCAGACCTGTGCGTTATTGGGTCGCGAGAAAACCTTGAACCGTATTCAAAGGGCGATTAATACGATACAAGGTCAATAAAAGAAAAGCTGGTCAAAACTTAAAATCACTGTATAATAGGCGGACTCAACTGAGGGGCCATAGCTCAGCTGGGAGAGCGCTTGCATGGCATGCAAGAGGTCAGCGGTTCGATCCCGCTTGGCTCCACCAATTGATTTAATAGTCTTAGTCCCCATCGTCTAGTGGCCTAGGACACCGCCCTTTCACGGCGGTAACGGGGGTTCGAACCCCCCTGGGGACGCCAGAAGTTAAAGGCACTCATGCGTATGCTGAGTGCCTTTTTTTGTGCCTGTCGGGGCGCACTCACTTGGAGGTGTAAATCCTCTATTTGCTCGGCAAGGGGAAGAGTTAGCTGAACTGTGATGTGAGATGGCGACGAGGTGGTCCCGTTCCCTACTCGATTATGAACAATGTAATGGTCAACTTTTTTCCGACACTGATATAGCTTGTTTTTCTGCCATTTTAAGTTCATGGTCATTCGGCGACAGATAGCCCAATGTTGAATGCTGCCGACGATTGTTTTAAAAATTAACGATGTAGTCAGTCGCGCGGAGTTTGCTCTGAGGCTAAGTGTATGAGGAGTGGGGACTGATTGTTCTGCCTGATCTTAAGAAGATAAAAACTGCCCGTTAAGGACAGTTTTTATTTATGCCGAAACTTCCGAATTATTGATAGTTTACGCGTTGATTGTTTGCTGGAATGATGCTGCCTATTGTAAACGCTTGCTCACCACTGCTATGCAGTAATGCCAGGGTTTTGGCTTCGTCCTCAGCGGCAACACAAACGATCATGCCGATACCGCAATTGAAGGTCACCAGCATGTCTTCCAGAGCGACATTGCCTTGTTGTTGCAGCCAGACAAAAATATCGGGGAATGACCAAGCGGATAAATCAATTTCAGCGGATAAGTCGTCTGGTAACACTCGAGGCAAGTTCTCGGTGATACCGCCACCGGTGATATGCGCCATCGCGTGAACATCAACCTGTTTCAGCAGATTGAGCAAGGCTTTGACATAAATCCGGGTGGGTGTCAGCAGGGTTTCGCCCAAGGTGCTGTTATTAAAGGAATCCTCTAAGCTGGCGCCACTTTTTTCAATAATTTTACGAATTAAAGAATAACCATTGGAGTGAGGGCCTGATGAAGCAATGCCGATCAATTTATCGCCTGCTTTGACCTTGCTGCCGTCAATAATCTGATCTTTTTCGACGATGCCCACACAAAAACCGGCTAAGTCATAGTCACCTTCCGCGTACATGCCGGGCATTTCAGCAGTTTCACCACCGACTAAAGCTGCGCCTGATAACTCACAGCCTTTACCAATACCTTCAATAACATCGGCGGCGGTATTTACATCCAATTTGCCGGTCGCAAAATAATCCAGAAAGAACAATGGCTCAGCACCTTGAACCACGATGTCATTGACGCACATGGCAACCAAGTCGATACCGACTGTTTTATGCAGATCAAGATCCAAAGCCAGTTTGAGCTTGGTGCCTACACCATCAGTGCCAGAAACTAAAACTGGCTGACGGTAACGATCTAAGGGGAGTTCAAACAAGGAACCAAATCCGCCTAAACCGGCCATCACACCCGCGTTGCGGGTACGGGTAGCAATGGGTTTAATACGCTCAACCAGTGCGTTACCGGCTTCGATATCTACGCCTGCGCTTTTGTAATCCAGGCGATCTTGCTGTTGTTGGCTCAAGGGCGACCTCTCGATAAAAAAATGAATGCGTTATATTGTACACTAGAACCTAACGATAACCGACGCGACCAGAAGGTACAGAATGCAAACAATCAAGCTGAAATGGCTGTTTCCGATAATAGGCCTGTGTGGCACTTTGTATATGCAGTCTGCTTCGGGTGTCGAAGTACAGGGCTTATACGAAGTAGAGTTGGTGGTGAAAAGTCAGAATGCCGATGATCGTCTGTTTGGGCTTAAACAGGCTTTCTACAGTGTACTGAATCGCGTGGTGGTGAGTGATAACATCGCTCGTCTGCCGGTTATTCAGGAGATGTTAAAAAATCCGACTCCCTATATCAAACAGTTCCAGTATGCGGATCTGAGTAAGCAGGGGGATGAAAGTCAGGATCGTATCGAGGGTCCCCGGCGCATGCAGGTGGAATTCGACGAGGAACAGATTTTAAAAACTTTGCAGTCAAGTCAACTGGCTTTGTGGGATGAAAACAGGCCGGCGACTTTGTTGTGGATTGTGGTGAATGATGAGGGTGAGCGTCAGTTTTATAATCCTGAGTTCATGCCGAATGTAGAAGCTGAACTCAGTCTGGCTTCGCGGGTTAAGGGTTTACCTTTTGTTTATCCCTTACTTGATCTGGATGAGCAGCAGCGGGTTTCGGTGGATAATATTAACAAACTCGATCAAAAAACCGTGGTTGAACTGTCGCAACGTTATGAAGCGATTTCAACCGCAGTCGTCAACTTTACCCATCGCGAGAATTGCTGGCAGACCAGTTGGGTTTTGTATTTCGATGGTCATAAAACTGAGTGGAGTGGCATGTGTCAACCGATGCGCTTATCACTGCTGGCAGACGTTGAGCGGCTGTATCAAGTCCTTTCCAGCTTTTATGCCGTTAAACCCTCAGCCAGCCACTAAGCTGTAAAGGGCATAGGATCCGCCATACACAATGCCAAAATAGGCCAATGAGACGACGAGCGCAGCGGAATTGTTAATCATCAGAATTTGTTTAAAGATTCTGGCGACCAGTAAAATCAGCCAGGTCATCAAAATCATTAAAGCGATATAACTGCCAAGGCTTTCGGTGGTAGTCACCCAAAATACGACGGGTACGACTAAAATTGAAATGAAGTTTTGAACAAAAAGAACCGCTGAACAAACGCCTGCAAAATTATCCAGACTTCGGTTGAGTATCAAAACCAGCCAAATAAAGCTAACAGAAAAAAGCGCCTCAAGGACAACCTCAAAGACGGATTCTATGTCGTCCGACATATTGAACTGAATAAAAAACACCACCCCAAAATAGAACAGCAGATTTTTCTTAAGAAACTCGCCGGATTGTGGGAGGCGCAAAATATGGTTACGGAACCAACACAGAGGCAAGTAGGCTTTGATTGTCTCCATAATTCAACTCCCAGTTCTTAAAAGTTTTCTCCGTTGTAAGGGTCGGTGATAGGGCGATACTGCTCGGCTTGCCGGGTGTGGCTAAACTGATCGTTCAATGCCTGAACTAGATCTTTAGTTTGCTCTATCATGGCACCTAAGCGTTTACGGTTTTTCTTGTTTTTACCGACAGGTGAGGTGGTCGGTAATAAAACACGCCAGAAGCTCAGGCTTTTTTCATACAAGCCAGCTAAGTCCTCAGGAATATTGAGTTGTTTTTGGCGTTTATGCAATTGCTTGATAATGAATTTCGCATGGACGCGACTCACCATGACGTGAATGGGCGTCAGAATCGCAATCACGGTCAGTATGATCAGGGGGCCGATTATAGGATCAAGCAACAGGTCCAAAATGCCCATGGCGATTTCAGCAAACAGCATCAACATGATCAAAAAGCCTAAGACAATCAATGTGGTGGCGTTACAACGTTCTTTCCAGGTATCCAGTGCTGATTCCACTTCTTCAAACACCACATCATCAATGTCACGAATGCTTTTTTCCAAAGAACCCAGAATGCGATAGCTACGGTCGTTATTAAGGTTTTGTAAGCGTTGCTCTATAAGCGACAAATCCCCGTTTTGGGAAAGTACTAAAAATTGTCCGGTAAAGATACCAAACTCACCTAAGCGTCTTTGCCAGGAAGCGGCAATTTCCTGAGCTTTGAAGTTATCAATATTGATTTCAGAATGGTCGACAACAAAAATAAATTTATTACTATCCTGATTTTCAACGATGTCATTAATCGTTTCGCTGATCAGGGCAGGTTCGACCTCAAACAAGTCGGTGAAAACCAGTACCAGATCGGAAATATTGATCACATGCTTGCGCAACATAGCGGTTGCTAGATTCTCGCTGGCAGCATTGACGACGGGCGCATCAATCACCAGTCGGTTTTTTAAAGGGTTGCTATTGACGGTAATTAGTTCTAAGTAGCTGTTAATCTTGCTACCTTCACCTGCTTGAATGTTTTCGATATCGCGACTGATTTGATAAAAGGGCAGGCGGTGATCGGCATCCAAGGCGTTACCCGGTAAGGTTACAGGGTTGGGTTGCGGAGTGTATTGCAGAACCGTAAATTTATGTCGAGAGCTATGGAGATTGATGTTGAAATAGCGGTTAATAAAATCAGACTTGGCCGATGAATAGCCTCCTAAGGTACTGACCAGTGGCCACCAGGAAACTTGTCGGGCGGAAGTCTCATCAGGATCAATCAAACCAATTTCCTGTTTCAGTTCATCCAGATCTTGATAGACCTTAACTGTTTTTTGCAAGACCGGATCATTCGCTGCAAACAGTTTCTCAAGGTTATTCAGATGCTTACTAACTGATTTTTCCGCCATAACGAGCCTGCCTATTTATTATTATTGATTGGGTGTGTCGACACAGCAGGAGTATACACTGCCTGCTGAAATCGGCAAAAACCCTAATGCAATTAATCCTCGATATCTAGCTCTTTAAGCTTGCGTGTCAGGGTGTTTCTGCCCAGACCCAATAACAAAGCGGCTTCATGCTTGCGACCATGTGTGAATTGCAGAGCGGTTTGAATCAGCAGCGTTTCGACTGCAGGAATGGCTTGTTTAGCGATTTCTGGTCGGCCTTCATTGAGTTGTTGTTGTACCCAGAGCGCGAATAAATGTTGCCAGTTACCAGGATCAGCATCTTCGGCCATATAGGTGGCTTGAGAAACCTCAGACGGCAGGTCTTCGATATGAATTTCACGTCCAGAGGCCATCACCGTCAGCCAGCGACAAATATTTTCTAATTGTCTGACGTTACCTGGCCATTTAAAGTTACTTAAGAAAGCTTCGGTTTCCGGTCTGAGGACTTTAATTTCTGTACCCAGTTCTTTCGCACTCAAGAACAGAAAATGTCGCATTAGAATACCAATATCCTGACGACGCTCCCTGAGCGGTGGAATTTGAATCCTGATAACGTTTAAACGGTGAAATAAGTCTTCTCTGAAACGGCCTTCAGCCACCAGTTGTTCCAGGTTTTGATGGGTTGCGGCGATAATACGTACGTTAACTTTAACCGAGCTGTGCGCACCAACTGGATAAAACTCGTTGTCGGCCAAGACGCGCAATAAACGTGTTTGTAATTCAGCCGGCATGTCGCCGATTTCATCCAGAAACAGGGTGCCGTTATTAGCTTGTTCAAAACGGCCAATACGACGCGCTTGGGCGCCGGTAAACGAGCCTTTTTCATGCCCGAATAACTCGGACTCCATCAAATCGCGTGGAATCGCCGCCATATTGAGGGCGATAAACGGTTGATCGGAACGAGGACTGTGTTTGTGGAGGGCTTTAGCCACCAGTTCTTTACCGGTTCCCGATTCGCCATTAATTAACACCGTGATATGTGAGCGCGCTAAACGACCAATAGCCCGGAATACTTCCTGCATGGCCGGTGCCTCACCAATAATTTCGGTGCTTTCTTCCAATTGCTTGATATCGACAGCGGAATCTACCGATTGTAATTCTTTACTATGATTACAGGCACGCTGAACGGTTTCCAGTACTTCATTGACATCAAACGGCTTAGGCAAATATTCAAAGGCTCCGCCATGAAAAGCCGAAACCGCGCTCTCCAAATCCGAATGCGCAGTCATGATAATGACGGGTAACTCGGGGTGATTGTTTTGTAATTCTCTTAACAATTCAAAGCCATCCATCCCTGGCATGCGAATGTCAGTGATTAAGGCCTGCGGTAATACGCCCGATAGTGCTTTAAGCAAATCATTAGCGCTCGCAAAACATTGGGTTTGAATGCCGGCTTTTTGCAAGGCTTTTTCGAGTACCCAGCGGATTGATTTATCGTCATCAACGATCCAGACTGTATCGGCGGCAGGCATTGCTTATCTCCTCGGTTCTGCTTTGGCTGGGTTTATCGGTAGGAAGATTGAGAAAACCGTATGCCCCGGTTCGCTTTCACATTCAATCAAGCCATTGTGCTGATTGATCAAGGATTGGGCTATAGATAGCCCAAGCCCCGTTCCTTCGGCACGCCCTGTGATCATGGGGTAGAAAATCCGTTCCATCAGTTCCGGTGCTATACCGGGTCCGGTATCAATAATGTCAATCTTGACCGTCAATTTGTGGCGTTTCCGACTGATGGTCATATGTCTTTTGATGCGCGTGCGTATGGTGATCTTGCCCTGTGAGCCAATTGCCTGAACTGCGTTACGGACTATATTCAAAATAGCTTGGATGAGCTGGTTTTTGTCGGCCATCAGTTCGGGGATGCTGGGATCATAATCGGTATTAAGCTGAATCTGGCTAGTGGATTCCACAGCGACCAACTGTCGGACACGTTCTAAAACTTCATGGATGTTGAGGCTGGATTTATGGGCTGGTTTATTGGGGCCCAGCATTTTGTCCATCAAATCCTGTAAGCGATCGGATTCGGCAATAATGATTTGGGTGTATTCTTTGAGTTCGGGATCGGTCAATTCCAGATCCAGCAATTGGGCGGCGCCTCTGAGGCCGCCCAGAGGATTTTTGATTTCATGCGCCAAACCCCGTACTAACATACGGCTGGTGTTTTGTTGTGCCAGCAATTGCTCCTCACGCGAAATGCGTAAATGGCGGTCAACTGGCTGTAATTCGATCAATGTTTCTGTAAAAGTACCATTTTCCTGTAAAGGTGTAGCGCTGAGATTAACCGTGACCGAATTATTGAGTCGATCAAGTATCAATTCGCGGTCAACTAGGGGTTCATATTGTTTGAGTCGTTTGACCAGATCGTCAAATATCAGAGTCTGAGATGTTTTGAATAACTTTTGAATCGGGCTGCCGACTAAATGCTTCTCGCTATCGGTGAACAGGATTTCACCGGCAGGATTAATATAGCGTAAGCGCAGATCGCTATCGAATAGCAATATGGCTTCATTGATGTGATCGAGAATTTTGTTATGCACGGCCAGCTAGACTAGAAAAGTAATGCCTAAAACCAAAGCAATTTGTAAGCCAGTTCTTTATTTGTGCCGTGTAGTGGGGGGTAAGACGAGCGTGTTGCAGTAAAATTAACCAAAATAGCCACAACACGCACCTAATTAGTGCAATTACTACTCGTTGCTACAGAGTTTTTCCGTTCTTTCGTTTTGTGGTGCAATGCTCCCGTCATTTTGGGCTCTCCAACGATAACGAAACTCCATGCCTTTAGTGATTAACACCGCTCGTTCAACATCCACATAATTGTCTTCCTGAAAACGTCTCCAGCCAATATCACGCTGGGCACGGCTACGAATTGTTTGTTCGAGGATCTGATCAACAGTTTGATCATTTTTACACGGCATGGATTTAACTTTGTTCATGACTTCATCAGCATCAATGGCCAGAACAGATTGGCTAATAAGGGCAAACACGATGAATATAATTTGACTGATACGCATATTTTGTTCCTGCTTAGAGGTTGTAGCCTTGTTCATTATGTTGTGAGATATCGAGTCCTTCGGTTTCATCCTGAACACTGACACGTATGCCCACTACACTGTCGATGATTTTGAGTAAAATCCAACTCAATATTCCGCTCCAGAGCAGAATGGAGCTTACTGCGAGGATTTGAATACAAAGCTGTCCCCAGATGCCGTTACCTGAGAAAGTGCCTATCCCCCCTAAAGCTTCAGAGGATAAGGGGGCAGTTAATATGGAACCCACAATCCCGCCAACACCATGGATTGAAAATACATCGAGTGAGTCATCGATGGTCAAATGACGTTTAAGCCAATGAAGCGTGTAAAAGCAGCTAAATCCTGACACTACGCCAATCAGAACCCCGCTGAGCGGTGTCACAAATCCGGCTGAGGGAGCAATCATGCCTAAACCCGCAACCATGCCCGTGATGAGCCCCAAACCACTGGGTTTACCGAATTTTTTCCATTCGATAAACATCCATGTCAGTGATCCGGCTGCCGCGCTCATATGGGTAGAAAGCATTGCAATTCCAGCCGCACCGTTTGCCATTAGCGCACTGCCAGCACTGAATCCGTGCCAGCCTACCCAAAGAATGCCAGCACCCGTTGCGGTCATGGTTAAGTTATGAGGTGGCATGATCACCCGAGGGTATCCCACTCTCGGTTTTGTCATAATTGCACCCACCAAAGCGGCTATACCTCCGGATACATGGACCACGAGTCCACCGGCAAAATCCATCACGCCTAGTTCAGATAACCAGCCGCCACCCCAGACCCAATGACATATTGGGATATAGACCAGTAACTCCCAAGCGGCCACAAACCATAGTAATGCTGAGAATTTAATGCGTTCTGCAACCCCGCCAACGATTAAGGCCGGAGCAAAAATCGCAAAAGTCAGGTGATACATGCAATAAACCGTTTCAGGAAGATTGTCTTTAATACTTTCAGCATTCAGATTGAGTAACAACAACTTCGATGTGCCACCAATCAGGGCATTAAAAGAGTCGCTATGACTCAAGGCCAGACTGTATCCGCCCAAAAGCCAGCACAGAGAGACGAGTGCTGTGATGGCAAAACATTGCATCAGAATAGATAAAACATTCTTGGTTCTGACCAGTCCACCGTAAAACAAGGCAAGTCCCGGAACGGTCATGAACAGGACCAGGCCAGAGGCAGTCAAGATCCATGCAGTGTCTGCTGAATTTAAAACTTCATCAGCCCGGGTGCTACTGGTAAAGGCTAATAACCCTAACAAGAGAGCGAGGTCTTTGCATTTGTAGGCGTTAATCATGTCAGTCCTCTATATTTATGATCCAATATGGTGCAATATTGTTGTATATTGCACCATATTGGATCATATTGCAAATAGTATAGAGTCGATATGGAATGGGTTTCGAATACTTTGTTCGGATAAAAAATGAAGTTAGCCAGATTAATACAAGTGTTGGGAATATGGATTTGTTGTGTGGGAGGGGCTTCTAAAGGCTATGCTCAGGATGCTGAATGGCAATCGGGATTGATGCTGGATTTTGCATATGCAGCAAATCTTGAGCATGATCAAACTCGTTCTTGGCGTAGCAAATTAACTACCAATCGACTCAATCAGCTGGCACCTAATATGGGTATGGCCTATCTGAGGAAATTACAGGAGGAAAACTCGCCCTGGGGAATGGAATTGGCTTTGCAGGCTGGTTACGACACCGATGGTCTGGTGCCTGACCAGCAACGAATAGCTGGATATAGTTGGTTACGTTATCTGGCACGTGCCAACCTAAGCTATCGTCTTCCTTTTGGGAATGGTTTAAATCTAACCGGCGGACTAATGAATAGTTTTATAGGACTGGAATCAATGTGGTCCAGAGATAACAACCACATAAGCCGATCATGGATGGCAGATTATTCACCGTATTATGTGATTGGAATTGGAGGGCAATATCCTGTTAACAAAGATTTACAATTGGGTGTGTTTCTTCTGAATGACTATGATTATCTCGCATACAGAACCTCGCAACCAAAATATGCGACTCAAGTGGTTTGGACTATCAATCAAAACTGGAAATATACGCATAATTTATTTGCGGGAACTGAGCAGCATAGCTCCGGTTCAAGCTGGCGTTATTTTTCGGATAGTATTCTGCAATGGTCTGCAGAGCCCTTAACCTTGGCCTGGGCATTTGATAGTGGTAGCCAGGAAGGGGGCAAGCAACAAGCATTATGGCTGGCTTCCATGCTGTCGGGTCGCTGGCAACTACAGTCAGAATGGGCGCTTGCGCTTCGACCAGAACTCTATTGGGATGCCGATGGATTAATGACGGGTCAGAGACAACTGATTAAAGGCGCAACGGCAACCCTAGAATATAAAACCCATCAAGCCAGTTTGAGCAGTCTTTGGCGATTGGAATACCGTTTGGATACTACCAGCGGCAATCAAGCTGGTTTTTATACAGGGTCAGAACAGGTTCAGAGTTTAGTTGGACATCAGCAGTTGTTAATGGTGTCGTGTGTGCTTAGTTTTGATAGTCAATGATTAGCGGAGCGTGATCACTAAAGCGTTGCTCTTTATAAATAGTGGTATGGACTGCTTGGTTGGCAATGCCAGGTGTCGCAATCTGATAATCAATCCGCCATCCCACATTATTGGCCCAGGCCTGACCTCGGTTACTCCACCAGGTGTAACTGCCATCAGTGGTATCGGGATGGAGTAAGCGATACACATCTACCCAGCCCAGGTCAGTTAACACCTGAGTCAACCAGGCACGTTCCTCAGGCAAAAAACCAGAGTTTTTCTGGTTGCTACGCCAGTTTTTTAGATCAATGTTGTGGTGGGCGATATTCCAGTCGCCGCAAATCACCACATCACGGCCACTGGCAATCAGTTGCTGTAAGTGTGGATAAAAACGCGCCATGACACTGTATTTGACGGTTTGACGTTCTTCACTGCTAGAGCCCGATGGCAGGTACAAGGAAATGACCGATAAATTGCCGAGTTGAACTTCCAGATAACGACCCTCACTATCGATATCCTCGTGACCTAAGCCGACGATGACTTGATCAGCCGCTTGACGACTGTAGATGCCCACGCCACTGTAGCCTTTTTTTTCGGCCGGATGAAAATAGCCGTAAAAACCTTCAGGTTGCAGCATAGTAGGGGAGAGATCGGCTAGCTGAGCTTTGAGTTCTTGAATGCAGACAAAATCAGCCTGTTGTGTCTGAAGCCATTCAAAAAAGCCTTTATTCGCTGCAGAACGAATGCCATTGAGATTTGCGGAAATAATACGGGTCATAGCGTTTTAGTCAGTTGGTATAAAAAAGCCCCGCGAAGCAGGTGCTTGCGGGGCTTTTAATGTGCCTAAGAAAGGTCTACGGCTTACAAGCTGTAGTACATTTCCAACTCAACAGGGTGAGTGCTCATACGCAGACGGGTAACTTCGTCTTTTTTCAGAGCAATGTAGCCGTCGAGTGCATCATTGGTGAATACACCACCGCGAGTCAAGAATTCACGGTCACTGTCCAGCGCAGCCAAAGCTTCGTCGAATGAGAACGCGACTTGTGGGATAGCTGCTTCTTCTTCAGGTGGCAAGTCATACAGATCTTTGTCCATCGCTTCACCTGGGTGGATTTTGTTTTGAATACCATCCAGACCTGCCATCAACATAGCAGCAAACGCCAAATATGGGTTTGCAGTTGAGTCAGGGAAACGCACTTCGATACGACGACCTTTTGGGTTGTTAACGAAAGGAATACGGATAGAAGCAGAACGGTTACGGGCTGAGTAAGCCAGCATAACAGGGGCTTCGAAACCAGGTACCAGACGTTTGTAGCTATTGGTTGACGCATTGGTAATCGCGTTCAAGGCTTTAGCGTGTTTAATGATACCGCCGATGTAATACAAAGCAGTTTCAGACAGACCACCGTACAAATCACCTGTGAACAGGTTTTTGCCGTCTTTCGCCAAAGATTGGTGAACGTGCATACCTGAACCGTTGTCACCAACTAATGGTTTTGGCATGAAAGTCGCTGTTTTGCCGTAAGCATGCGCAATATTCTGAACCACATATTTCAGGCCCAATACTTCGTCAGCTTTTTGCACGATGGTGTTGAAACGAACGCCGATTTCGCACTGACCAGCAGTTGCCACTTCGTGGTGATGTACTTCAACTGTTTGGCCCATTTCTTCTAACACTAAGCACATTGCTGAACGAATGTCTTGGAAAGAATCGACAGGAGGCACTGGGAAATAACCACCTTTAACGCCTGGACGGTGACCAGTGTTACCGTTGTCGTAGGTTTTGCCTGAGTTCCAGCCCGCTTCTTCAGAATCGATTTGGTAAGAGCAGCCACCCATGCCAGCATTCCAGCGAACGTCATCAAAGATGAAGAATTCGTTTTCTGGGCCGAACAAAGCAGTATCTGCGATACCGGTAGATTTCATGTAAGCTTCAGCGCGTTTCGCGATAGAACGTGGGTCACGCTCGTAGCCTTGCATGTCTTTTGGCTCGATGATGTCGCAACGCAGAATCAGAGTTTTGTCATCAAAGAATGGATCAAGAACAGCTGTGGTTGGATCCGGCATCAGAATCATGTCTGATTCGTTGATGTGTTTCCAGCCAGCGATAGAGGAACCGTCGAACATGTTACCGCGCTCGAATGTGTCCGCGCTGATGGTGTGAGCAGGGTAAGAAACGTGTTGTTCTTTACCGCGGGTGTCACAAAAACGGAAATCGACAAATTTAACGTCGTTTTCTTGAATCAATTTGAGTACGTTATCTACTGCAGACATCGGCCAAAATCTCCTAGAAAAATAATTATTATGGTTGTGGGTCAAACGTTGCTAACGATAGCATCATTCGGTGTAAAGAGCTATAAAAAACAAAGCTTCCGGCCGTGCTTAACAACCGGAAGCTTAGTGTTTATCTAATAAAGTCAGGTATCTAACTGATTAGAAAGTAACCACAGCATCTGCAGAGAACAGGAACTGGGTTTTTTGAACGGCTAAACCGTCACTGCCAAATCCAAATGCGTTTTTGTCAGCATAGTCTAAACGCATGTTAGGTCTCAAGTTTAACCATTTCATAGGTTTGTAACTTAGGCCAGCAGTCAGAGCGTAGTAAGTGTTAGGGCCTGGGCCGCCGGCCATTGCGCCAGTTGTGCAAGTATTGCCGGCTGCATTGTAGCTGCCATTCGCGCCCGCAAAACATCTGCCAGAATTCGCCACTCTGTATCCATCTTGATCGCGGAAATACTCAGCTCTTAAGCCAGCTGCTAATTTGTCGTTGATGTCGTAGAAAATATAAGAGTTGATACCGTACCATTCAGCAGTTTTTGCACCGCCATCAGCAGCGCCCTCAGCAAAACCGTGATCGTGTTGCATTACTAAATGGGTTTTATCGTTTAGGTTATGTTTGCCTACGATGCTGTAAAGAGCCCAAGTCTTGCTGTTAGTGTCAGAAGTTGGGCCTGCAGTTCCTGA
>RFQK01000120.1 GCA_009925045.1 Methylococcaceae bacterium | reverse complement strand
ATAATGTAGAGCGGTTCCGGATTCTGGGATTGCCCGTCACCGCTCCGACGTTGGGATTATCTAAGAAATGGCGAACAATCCAGGCAGTCGCATTAGGGGCAAGCAGTGCATCACCGTCGATGCCGATCAAAATCTCACTGTTAGATAACAGTGCAGCTGTTCTAAGACCTACTGCTTTACCCTGGTTGCTGGCTAAATTCACCACTCTGATTTTTGGATGTTGTGCAGCCAGTTCGTGCAGAATTTCCAAGGTATTGTCTTTACTGCCATCATTGATGGCGATAATTTCATAATTGGGGTAATGCTGATGCAGTAAATATTCTAGGGTTTCCCGGACATTTTCTCCCTCGTTGTAACAAGGGATTAAAATTGAAACCGCCGGGTATTCCGACAACACTGGCAAGTCATCGAGAACATTTCCCCTATTACGCTCCCAGCGAAGAAAATAAATAATGCCGCCTAACATCCAGACATAGGCCATCAACAAGGGGTAATAAAAAATGAATCGCGACAACCATTCGCTCCAGAATGCCCAAGGTAATTCTTCCCAGCGTTCTTGTGCCCAAAAACGCCAGTCTATCAATTCTTGGAACCAGGCCTGTGCAATGAGATCTTCCATGATTGCTTAATCTTTTTTCTCAATGGGGAAAAAGTTTTTTAGTTTTTCCAACCTAGGCTGATCGTGATACTGATTGTCTGGGTAATAGCCAATATGTTTAGCACCCTGTTTTTTCAACAATTCAAACTGGGCAGTAAATACAGACATAGGGATATCTTGCTGCTTTTCCCAATCCACCGATTGTAGTTCAAACAACATTTTGTTTAAGCCGTTGGGATACTGAGCCGTTTTCTTCACCAGCTCAGCCAGCCACTTTAATGGATCATCGGCTTTTTCCATAAAAGGCATCGCTTCAATGGCTACGTAATCATAGTGTTGCATAAACGAAGGAAACGATTGCGCATACCATTCTTCACTGTAAGGTTGCAGCAAAGGTAAGGCATAAAAGTTACGAGCGGTCTTGATGTAAGGTCGATAAAAACGCACTCTATCCGTCAGATAATCAGTGAATTGTCCCAAATATTCGGTTTTATACTGAGCCCAGCGTAATCGCATTTCCGGGGTGGCGTGCAGTTTTTCAAACTCTCTGGGTAATCCCCAAACAGAGTGAGCCACATCCAGAGCCATTGGAGAGACGTCTTCAAAATCAGACAAAATCCCGTCGTCATGAAAAAGAATGCCATTGATGTTGCAATATTTGGCTAAATCCTCGTAGAGATCGCCGATATATTGTCTAGCCTCGGGATTAAAAGGTGAAAGTCGAGTATAAATATGACGTGATATTTGAGCCTCATCGTCACGCCATTCCTTGACATACCATTTAAGGGGCACATCAGCCTTGTAGGCCATGATAGGCATCCATGCATAGACTTTAACAGCCGCACGGGTCCGTAATTGCCAGGCAACATGATTGAATAAATCACGACGAACGGGTAAGTGGCGATTGGGAAAATAAAGCTGGTCAGCATTGCCATCGCCATCAGGATCTGAATACGCTTGCAGAAATACCGTATTCGCACCACTGGCCTTAATCCGTTCCAAAACCGCAGAAATATTTCGGTTTGTTTGGTCTTCATCCTCATCATAGATGTAGTCCATATCCAAATGAACAACTCTGAGATGTTGATCGACTCGCTGAGATTTCACGGTTTCGGCAAAACGCTTGGCATCGGGATCATCTGCAATCATCATGCGCTTCATGAGCGGTGCATCTGCCAAACTATTGACACCATCGTTGAGACCCATGGTGATCGGCATCCCCGATAATTTGGCCGCTTCCAACGCTAAGGCATTATATTCACCAAATGGCCACACCATGACCCTAGGACGTTTACCAATTAACTGAAATAAACGTTCTGAACTTTTCTCCACTTCAGCAAATAAACGCTTGCGATAACTTTCGTCATTTTCGTATTCGTCATATTCAGCACTGTATAGACGGGCCGTCACTGCACTTTGTTTGTTACCCTGAGGATTGGCTAGTATGCTTTGATGCATATCATGAGTATGCGAAGCAATTTCAACCAAGCCTGTTGCCATGACCTCACGGATTTGCTGCACATTCATGATGGGTTTGACCCCAGGCACTGATTGTTGTTCCAGCCAGTTACCCACCACGGCTAAGGTAGCGGGATAGTGGTATTTTTTGAGCAAAGGCATTGCTCGAGTATAAAAACTCAAGTAGCCATCATCAAAGGTCAGCAGAACAGATTTAGATGGCAAAGTTTTCAGACCTTGCATGGCGTCCAATACATCCTGGACACTGATCACATGGTAATTATTATTTTTTAGCCAAGCAAAATGCTCATCCAAATGTTGTTTACAGACCCCTATCCTGTCAAAAGGAGGCACACGCTCTTCTTCCTCCAGGATATCGTGATAATTGAGGACAATAAAACTGCCAGAAGGAATTTCAACTGCTTGCAAAGCACCCATGTAAAACAAGCACACAGCTAAAAATAGACGAACTAACATTTTCATAGAATCCATAAAATTATATTAAATCCAGATCAAATCAAGCTTGATAGCAATCAAAGCTAGCCCTATCATTTTACCTGAATCGATTCAGCCAGCAGCGATTAATTAAACTTAATTAAATGCTTATATTTCCTTCAGGCGACCCCTTACTTTAAGCAACTCGGAAACCACTGTGTCTATACGCGCATATAAAAACCACACACCGTTAGTCGGAAACAATGTATTTATTGATAAAATGGCCGTTGTGATTGGACAGGTCACACTGCATGATGATGTTTCAGTCTGGCCAGGCACAGTGATTCGTGGCGATGTAGAAAGCATTGAAATTGGTGCAGAGACTAATGTTCAAGATGGTGCTGTGTTACATGTCTCCCATGCTGGCGATTTTTCGGCATCTGGTCACCCACTTCGCATCGGCAAGGGGGTTACAATTGGTCATAGAGCTGTTGTTCACGCCTGTACCATTGGCAATTATTCATTAATTGGCATAGGCGCCATCCTCTTAGATGATGTCATTGTCGAAGATTACGTCATGATAGGTGCTGGGGCATTGGTGCCGCCTGGAAAAACACTTGCTAGTGGTTATTTATATGTCGGTAGCCCGGCTAAACCCATCAGGGAACTGACGCAGGATGAAAGACAGTTTTTGGAATATTCCAGTCGTCACTATGTGCATCTTAAAAATCAATATCTGGCTGAAGAAAGTTAATGCACAGACCGGGTGGCTAGCCCATGATTGATCTGAGCGCCCTACAATCTGGATACAAGTTAAAAGGGTTTTTACTCGATTTTGCTCATGAAACGAAATTTGTCTTTGACAGACATTTATATTTTGGTTAAATATACACATCAAGCAGTTACACCCATTTCTTACAGTGAATTAACAAGATAAATCACGTGATTAAAAAAATTGTTGCCTTGTTTTCTTTAGTTATCATGGTGTTAACGAGCTCTAGCGCTCTAGCACGCTATTCGGCAATTGTGATTGACGCCGATTCCGGCGAAGTCATCCACGAAACAGAAGCAGCACAAAAATGGTATCCAGCATCGCTAACCAAAGTCATGACCCTATATATGACTTTTGCAGCATTGGAATCTGGTAAATTAAATTTGAATGACATGTTAACCGTGTCCCATCATGCTGCTATCCAACCCAAATCGCATTTGGGCTTGCGCACAGGTCAAAAAATTAGTGTTGAACACGCCATCATGGCGGTGGCTACACGTTCCGCCAACGACGCCGCTGTTGCACTTGCAGAACATTTAGGCGGTAGCGAAGCACACTTTGGTCGTTTAATGACCCAACAAGCGCATCACATGGGCATGTCGAGCAGTTCATTTGTGAATGCTAGCGGCCTTCCAGATGAACATCAAATCAGTAGTGCTCGCGACTTAGCGATTCTTTCCTCAGCCCTGATCAAACACTACCCCGAATATTACCGAATTTTCTCCAGCACTGAATTTCATTACAAAGGCCAAGTGCTTCCAAATACCAACCGCATTTTAAAAACCTATCCTGATGCCGATGGTTTAAAAACCGGATTTACCTGTGGATCGGGTTATAACTTAATTGCCTCAGCCAAACGTAATGGGCATCGTTTGGTAGGCGTTCTACTAGGGGCTCACAGTAGCGGCGAAAGATTTGAACAAATGGGTAACTTATTAGACGTTGGTTTTGAGAAAAAAGCCGCAGGGATTACCAATACGCATGTTTCGCAATTGCATGACGACGATCTAGCCCCTCCCCCTTTCCAACTCGCCTCCAATCGCTGTGCTGGTAGTGCCGTGCAAATGGGTGCTGATGCCGACAGCGGGGATTATGAGCCAATCAGAATACATCCCAACGCTGCACATCCAAGACTTGAGCAAACACAATTGCTCAAAACTGCGCATCCATTTGTCGTGAGTTTTGGACACGTTGCTCAAAAACCCTTGGCTGACAAAGAGTTGTTAATCGCACGAAGCAAACTGGGCACACTTGCCAACTCGGGTCATCTGTATATCGCCAAACATCTCAAGCACGGCAAACCCAGTTGGGCCATCAACTGGTCAGGGACAAGTCATGATCAAGCCCAGCAAATTTGTGCTCACGTAAAAGCACAGTTCAACGACTGCGCGATTGCAAGCGGCGCGGCACATTTCAAATCCGCCAAGGCGATAAAGACTAAAACGGTAGTGAGAACGCCGGTATCAAGAAATCCACACCCGTTTAAGACGCATCCTAAAACGCTACATTCCTAATAATGAGGGGGACGCTCATTCAAAGTAGCACTGCTACGATCTGGTAAGTTCTGCGCCAGACTTTTGAGTTTTTCGTTCAATAAACGACAGGTTTCTTCCAGTTTTCTGAGTTGTAATTGTTGTTCAGTAATGGTCTCGTTTAAAACCTGTATTAGCTCTTCCTGATAGGCAAGCTTAATTTCAATTTCAATAATTCTGTCTGTATTCATTTCAAAGTCCATGTTTCGTCGCCTAGTGTAACATTCTCAAGCTGAAGTCTGACCCGAGCAAGGTTTGTATGTTAAATTTAGCCCAATTTGTATCAATCAATCAAAAAAGTAATATAGGCATACAGTATGCGAATGACGCCCGAACAATTCCTGAACTGGGATTCCAAACGGATAACCTTATTAGCCATGTCGGGAGCAGGCAAAACCCGTCTATCTGGCAAACTCCCCAAAGATAATTGGTTTCATTATTCAGGTGACTACCGTATTGGCACCAA
>RFQK01000119.1 GCA_009925045.1 Methylococcaceae bacterium | reverse complement strand
TTCACTGTTGGCCAATTCTGAAAAGGGGATTGGCGCGCCGACACGGAAACGGATCGTTTGATTTTTCTTGTTAAACATTTCTTTAACCAGCAACATGGTGCCGAGCGGCTTATATAAGGTAGAGGCGCTGTAAAAGAAAGCAGAGTTTTTGGCTTTGACATGGATAGGCAAAATTGGCGACTGAGTTTTTTGCGCCAGTTTGATGAAGCCGCTTTGCCACTCACCGTCACGCACACCTTTAGGGGTGATTCTGGAGACTTCGCCGGCTGGAAACAGAATGATGGCCTGTTCCTGCTCTAAAGCATCCAGCATGGTTTGGTAAGAAGCTTTTAATAGTTTTCTGTCACCGGATAAGACATCGACTGGTAAGAATACTGAGGCCAGTGGTTCCATATGTGATAACACACGATTCGCCACTATTCGGACATCAGGGCGAACAGAGCGCACTAATTTCACCAAGGCAAGACCATCCAGGGTCCCAATCGGATGATTGGCGACAATAATCAAACGTCCTTCAGACGGGATATTGTTATAAGAGTCGTTATCGATCTGGTAGCTGAATTTAAAATAGCTTAATAACTTGTCTAGAAATGCAAAGCCACGCAAATGCTGATTCTTGCGAATCACTTCGTTGAAATCATCCTCATGGATTAGCTTTTTGAGGGCTTTCAAAACCAGTTTATTGTCTTTGCCCAGTTTGAAATCGGGATAAGTTTCTTGCAGTATGCGTTGCGCATCGATCATGGTCGATAGTTCCTGACTGTCATTTTATTTGGCCGGATTGTGACAAGTGAATATGACAAAAATGTGAATTGTCATAATTTCATTCAGCTTGATCAGCTGTCATTCTGTTGTCACATAGGAGCAGGAAAATCGTGCTGTCTTGAATAGCTATCGATTCCTCTTAGATGAGTAATAATCTTTATCGAACCATTTGGATTTCAGATTTACACATTGGTTCCACCCAGTGTCAGGCCGATATGTTGTTGGACTTTTTAAAGCACAATGACAGCGACATTTTATATTTGGTCGGCGACATCATCGATTTCTGGTCTTTGTCCAAAAAAATGTACTGGCCGCGCGATCACAACACGGTGATTCAGAAGATTTTGCGTAAAGCCCGTCACGGTACGCAAATCTATTATGTGCCGGGGAATCACGACGAAAATGTCAGAGATTATGATGAGTATGTGTTTGGCGACATCATGGTTAAAAATTCGGCTGTTCACACCACCCAGGACGGCAAACGCTTTTTAGTGGTTCATGGCGATGAATACGATGTGATTGCTCGTCATCATCAATGGATTGCCAAAATTGGCAGCGTGGGCTATGACGCTTTAATTGCTATTAATCGTTTTCTCAGGCCTATTCGTCGTTGGTTAGGGTTTAGTTCGCAATTTTCACTGGCTGCTTATATTAAATATAAGGTTAAGAACGTCGTGCAGTTCATCTCCGATTACGAAGAAAATATCGTGCGTACGCTTAAAAATGATGGTTTAGATGGGGTGATTTGTGGCCATATTCACCATGCGGAGATTAAGAGCATCGAGAATTTTCTCTATATCAACACCGGTGATTTTGTGGAGAGCTGTACTGCCATTGTCGAGCATCATGATGGTCGCATAGAACTGATTGAATGGCAGAAGCAACAGCCAGAATTAGAGGTCGCTTTACCTGCTTTGTTGACAGTGCAGAATAAACTGACTCAAGTTGTAAGAATCGCCAAAGCTATCGCGGGTACAGGCAGTGCCGGAATGGTAGAGGTCGTGTAGGACCAGTTCAATATTATCCAGATTAAAGTTTAAATAATTGAGGCCCGGATAAGGTCGAATGAGCAAAATGCGAGTGCTGAAATTGGCTTCTACCTTAATCTTAGCGGCTGCAGTTAGGGAATAGTGTTGCTTAAAGCTGCCGGCTTCATAGTGCATGAAGCTTTGTGACTGAACACTAATAAAGTCGCCACTCAAAGGCAGGCATGACGATAAGCGAGTGGCCTGGTGTATCTCGAGTCGCTGTCCCGGATTCTGGTAGGCCACAAAAACACCTTGGGCTTGGTTTTGAGCGATAAAATCAACCGCGGCAACCATATGAGGGATGCCATTCGCTTCTGGGTTTTCCAGGGGTAAATTGCTGGAAACCAGCAACATAGGTTTGTTCAGATTATTAAAATACAGACCTAAGGCGGCCGCACTAAAAGCCAATGTATCGGTACCATGGGTGATGATAATGCCGTCATAAGCATCCAGATTTTCCGACTCAATCGCCTTAATTAGCGTCTCCCAATCGCCCGGATGCAGGTTTTCACTCAAAATCTGCAAGGGTTGCAGCGTTGTAAATTCAATGGCGGCGGCATTCTGATAGCGCTGTTTGAAAAGTTGCAGTAATTTGAAACGAGCGTTGGGATCCAGATCGATATTGCCATGTTCGCTCAGAGAACCTATGGTGCCACCGGTAAATACCAATAAAATGCGGGTTTGCATATGGGGTATGATGTACGCGAGTCAATTTAAAACCGCATCTTAAACACAAACCATGAAAATTTCATTGATCGTGGCTATGGCGCGCAATTATGCCATAGGCCTTAATGGGCAAATGCCCTGGCATTTGCCGGCAGATCTTAAACATTTTCGCGCGATTACCATGGGTCATCCTATTATCATGGGCCGAAAAACCTTTGCGGCAATAGGCAAGCCATTGCCGGGTCGACGAAATCTGGTCATCAGCCACAATCCTGATTTCAAAGCCGAAGGTGCGGAGGTTTTTAATCAGATTGATAGTGCCCTGGCGCAATGCGCAGATCTTGAGCAGGTATTCATAATCGGCGGAGCAAGCTTGTACGAGGCAATGCTGGCGCGTGCCGATTTTTTATATCTAACCGAAATAGATAAGGACTTTGAAGGGGATACTTTTTTTCCTCAATTTGACCGCCAGGACTGGCAGGAACTCGATCGTCAGGACTTTTGTGACCCAGGCGCTGGGTTTAATTATAGTTTTATCACACTCGCCAAACGGATTTAGATGGTTAGAAAGATGGTAAAAACCCCGATTCCGGCTTACAATTTTCGCTTGTAACAAAACTGTCATAAAAGCTTAATACTATTGTCATGCCCAATCGGCATCATACAATCCAGTTTTAACACTCGATAAGAGAGAGATTATGAACAACAAATTTCAGCTGAAATCACTGATCATGGGCTTAGGCTTTGCGGCCAGCGCATTGTCAGGCACTCAGGCCATTGCTGCGCCTGCTTCTGTAGATCCTGCTTTACCAGAATATGCGCAAGCGAGTGGTGTATCAGGCAATATCTCCAGTGTTGGTTCAGATACTTTAGCCAACCTGATGACCTTGTGGGCTGAAGAGTTCGGCAAAATTTATCCTAACGTCAATATCCAGATTCAGGCTGCCGGTTCATCAACTGCGCCACCAGCATTGACCGAAGGTACCGCGAACTTAGGTCCTATGAGTCGCGAAATGAAAGACAATGAAATCGAAGATTTCGAAAGCAAATACGGTTACAAACCGACCAAAATTCCAGTCGCTATCGATGCTTTGGCTGTATTTGTTAACAAAGACAACCCTATCAAAGGTTTAAGCATTGCTCAATTAGATGCCATCATGTCATCTACTCGTAAATGTGGTTATGCCTCAGAAATTACTACTTGGGGTGAAGCTGGCTTAACAGGTGGTTGGGCAAGTAAGCCTATCCAGTTGTATGGTCGTAACTCAGTTTCAGGTACCTACGGTTTCTTCAAAGATGAAGCGCTGTGTAAAGGTGATTTCAAAAGTAACGTGAATGAGCAACCAGGTTCTGCATCGGTTGTGCAATCTGTTACCACTTCAAACAATGGTATTGGTTACTCAGGTATCGGTTACTCAACTTCAGGTGTTAAAGCGGTGCCTTTAACTAAGAAAGAAGGTGCGCCTTTTATTGAAGCTAATGCAGAGAACGCGACTTCAGGCGCCTATCCTTTGACACGTTTCCTGTATATCTACGTGAACAAAAAACCTAATGAGCCTTTAGCCCCTCTGGAAAAAGAGTTTATCAAACTGGTGTTGTCTAAAGCAGGCCAGCAAGTAGTGGTTAAAGATGGATACATTCCATTACCAGCAAAAGTAGCGGATAAGGCTTTAAGTCTGATCAAATAAGCTATTGGTATCCACTCCACAAGGACGTGGTAAAGGATTGAAAGTTGGGTCTCTGGTCTTTTTGATTAAGACGGCTCATTCAGTGAGAGCCGATGATTGTCAGAACAATTGTCGGCTTTTCTATTTTAAAAGCTAAACATAAGTGCTTATGTCCGAAGTCAATTCAAACAGGCCCCATTCTTCACAAATTGATATGACAGCGAGTGATCGCTATCAACAATGGCGATTGCTGAAAGATAAGCTAGTGGCCCGAAGTGTGGTCACGGGTGGACTGAGTATCATCGTTGCGATTTTGCTGATTTTCTTCTACCTGCTGTATGTGGTCTTTCCTTTGTTACTGTCCTCCCATGCCGAGTCAGTTGCTGAGTACGCTTTACCACAAGCGGAGAGTGGCAAAACATTGTTAATGGCAATGGAAGAGCAAAATGAAGTGGCGGTCAGATTTACGGATACTGGACAAGCAATTTTCTTTAGAGTGGCGGATGGTACCGTTTTAAGATCCGATGCTTTGCCGATTGCTGCAGGTGCTGTCAGCAGTTTCGCTCATGGTGATTTTGATAAAGGCGAAATCGCCTATGGTTTAAATGATGGCAAAGTATTGGTGGTTCGTCACGAATACAAATTGAGCTACCCAAATGGTAAGCGCCAGATCACTCCATCGGTTGAGTATCCTCTGGGTAATCAGGCTTTGGTTGTTGATAAGCTTGGGCAAGCCTTAAAAATCATCGCCTTCAAAGTTGACGATAAAGATAGCACTCTGGTTGCGAAAACTTCAGATGACCGAATTGTTGTTGTGGCTCTGACGCAAAAACGCTCTTTGTTTGATGATGAAGTTAGCTTGGAACGTACGGATGCGGTTTTAGAATCAGCCAGTCATCATGTCGATTTTATTTTGTTGGATAAAGAGCAACGTAACCTTTATCTGGCTAATCGCAAAGGCGATCTGACCATTTACGATCTTAGCGATAAAACACAGCCAACGATTAAACACAAAGTCAACATCATGGATCAGTCTGCGGAAATTAGCAGTATTGAATTCCTGAATGGTGATCTTTCATTACTGGTTGGCGATACCCGGGGTGAGTTGTCTCAATGGAGCATGGTGCGTGATGAAAAAAATCATTTCAGCGTGC
>RFQK01000118.1 GCA_009925045.1 Methylococcaceae bacterium | reverse complement strand
TTCGGTGATGCCTTGTAAAACGTATTTAGAATCTGTGAAGAGCCTGATCTGACAGGGTCGCTTTAAAGTTTCCAGCGCCATGATGGCTGCCATTAATTCCATCTGATTGTTAGTAGTTGATTTATCACCACCATACAGTTCTTTTTCCTGACCTTTGTAACGCAAATAAACCCCCCATCCGCCAACGCCGGGATTTCCTTTACAGGCTCCATCGGTATAAATCTCGACAATTTCGGTCATGGCTTTAAAGGCTTACGCTCTAAACCCATGCTAGCGGTTGCCATTTTGCGGGATCTCTGAGCAACTGGAGTTAAAGGAATCAGGGAATATTGTCGTTTCACGGCTTTTACACCATAGGCCATGGAAAATAATTGGGCAAAGCTCGGTTTAAATTTTTCGTAATGAATTTCAAAAGAATCCAGACCAAATTCCACTGTCGACAAAACCTCATAATTCATCAATTTCAGCCAATCCATTGTTCTTTTACGGCCAATAAAGTGGGTATGCCAAGAATTAGCAAACTTTCTGTCCCAAAGCGATTGATAACGAACGGCAAAACTCCAAGGATTAAAATTTAGCATCACCAAATCCCCTCCCGGCTTTAGTACTCGATTAACTTCACGCAATGTTTGAAAACGATGCGCATCAAATTCGAGTAGGTGCGGCAAAATCACCATATCAATGGATTCGGTCTGAATCGGCAAATTAAAGGCCTTGGCGTTAATATGAAGCGCCCGGGGCGTTCCACGACCTTTGCCATCCAGAATGGTAAAGTCTGTGTAAAAAGAACAATCAATAAACTCTGGCTCCCAGCCCAGGCCACCAATCTGCAATACACGCTGTTTGCAGCTCACAGAAATAGAGCGTTTGAGGTATTGCGCCTCCATAGTCTGAAGCAATTTACCTCGCGGTGTTTGATACATTGCGAACAAAAATTCTCGTTTCATGCGTTTCGGCTATTTGGCATTTTCTTGGCTTTAGGGTGCTCTCATGTTACCATCAAACTTTTTAAAATTTAGAGAGTTACGACAATGGCCCGCTCAATACCAAAGAGATCGGCTCGACATCTGTCCTACTTACTACCAATTTTGATGGCTACAGGATGTAGCCAAACAGGCCAGAAAGACCACTTTGCAGACGATGGTAACGGAAGTAAATTTTCCGTACTGACACGTAAATCATCCAATAGCAGCGACAAAAATCATGCCTCTGTATGGGATCGCATGTTGTCTCTTTATGCGTTGCCAGAGGCCGATAATGCCAGAATCGACCGCGAAATTAACTGGTACAT
The DNA here is from genome assembly GCA_009925045.1 of Methylococcaceae bacterium. Classification (GTDB taxonomy): domain Bacteria; phylum Pseudomonadota; class Gammaproteobacteria; order Methylococcales; family Methylomonadaceae; genus Methylomonas. Next base: position 3,990 of record RFQK01000118.1, on the reverse strand, counting down.
GCGCAACCCCGAATATTTGACGCGTGTTCAGCAACGTGCCGAACCGTATATGTATTTCATTTTGAATGAAATCGAGGCCAAAAAACTTCCGGGTGAAATGGCTTTGTTACCTATCGTAGAAAGTGCATTCCGGGCGGACGCGATGAGTCCTGCCCAAGCTTCTGGGCTTTGGCAGTTCATTCCTCCAACTGGTCGTATGTATGGCTTAAAACAGAATAGCTGGTACGACGGTCGTCGAGATGTCATTGAATCCACTCAGGCCGCAACGTCTTTTCTTAAGGAACTGAGTGAAAACTTCAATAACGACTGGTTGCTAGCGCTTGCCTCTTATAACGCCGGTAAGGGTAACATCCGAAACGCTATTGATCGTAACAACTACCGTGGCTTACCGACTGATTTTTGGTCTTTGAATCTTAATCAAGAAACCTCGGCTTATGTTCCGAGACTGCTGGCGATTGCCAAAATTTTTGCCAATCCGGAAAAATACAACATCAATATGCATCATGTGCCGAATGAGCCTTATTTCGAACTGGTCGACATCAAGTCGCAGTTAGATTTAGGCAAAGCAGCTGAAATGGCACAAACCCCTGTTGATGACTTATTTAAACTGAATCCTGGCTTTAATCGCTGGAGTACCGACCCAACGGGACCACACCGTTTGTTAATACCCAAAGACAAAGCGGTTGCTTTTAAAGAAAAACTGGCGGATTTACCTCATCATGATCGCATTAAATGGCTGCATCACACGGCAGCGCGTCGTGAAAACTTAAAAACCATTGCCAAACGCTACAACACTTCTCAAGACGAGATTAAACAAGTTAATCATCTTGAAAATGAAGCCGTTGCTGAAGGTAAAACCCTGTTAATTCCAATTTCCTTCCAGCCATTACGGGGTGAGGCAGTTGCCAGCAATACAGCGCCTACTAGCTCTGCGCCAGTACTTGCCACTGCAAAATCATCCTATGTTGTTAAAAAGGGTGACACCTTAAGCAGAATTGCTGATCAGTACAATCTGGATCAAGACGATTTATTAAGCTGGAACAAGTTGAAGAAAACCACCTCACTAAAACCTGGTCAAAAACTTTTGATCAAAAAAGGGGGGGATTTAACGGTAGCCTCAAATGCGCCTCTCTTTAAGCAGATCAGCTACACGGTTAAAAACGGTGACTCCTTGCCAGAGATTGCCAAACACTTCAGCGTAAATGTCAGTGATTTGAAGAAATGGAATGGTATCAGCAAGCAGCAAAGCGGCTTAAAAGCGGGTAGCAAACTAAAAATTACTGTTGAAACCAGTCAGACTTCCAGTTAATTAAGACTGACAGTGCCTGAGCTATCCAGCTTAGGCACGGCATCCAATAATTGTTGGGTATAAGGATGACTGGGTTGCATTAACACCTGCTCCACATCCCCCTGCTCGACCAATCGACCCTGATACATCACTGCAACCTGATGAGCCATTTCAGCCACAACGCCTAAGTTGTGGGTAATCAGCATATAACTGATCTGCCGCTCCTGCTGTAAACGTTTGAGCAATTCGATGATTTGACCTTGAACCGAAACATCTAATGCGCTGGTAGGCTCATCGAGAATAATCAGCTTAGGCTCAACCGCCAATGCTCTGGCAATACAAATGCGTTGGCGCTGCCCTCCGGAAAACTCATGCGGATAACGCCAGGCCGAATCAGCGGCCAGACCAACTTGCTGCAACAGATTTTGCACAGTCAGATTTTGTTGTTGCTCACTGAGATCTGGGCGCAAAGCTTTTAAACCTTCAGCAATAATATCGCCGACTAATAAACGCGGATTCATCGCCGCAAATGGATCCTGAAAGACAATTTGTATCTGGCTGTAGAGTTGACGTCGATCCTTGGCTGCCAAGGCCAGCCAATCCTTGTCATTAAACAGCAACTGTCCAGCAGTGATCGGCAATAAATTCACCATCGCCTTAGCCAGAGTGGTTTTGCCACAACCGGATTCGCCGACCAAGGCCAGCGTCTTGCCGGTTAATAACTGAAAATTGACACCGTCCACAGCCCGAACATGATCCACAACCCGTTGCAACAAGCCTTTGCGAATCGGGTAATAGACCTTCAATTGTTCTGCTCTTAATAAGACCGTATCTGACTTGCTATCACGTCCCAGGCAACTTTCCATCCTAGGCAAGGCCGCTAACAATTTCAAACTGTAGGGATGTTGCCATAAGGCCATCCCTTGTTTACGTTGCAAGTTTTTTAACAAGGCCAAAATCTGAGCTTGAATAGTGACATCTAAGGCTGTAGTCGGTTCGTCAGCAATCAGTAACTCCGGCTGCGCAGCTAAGGCCATCGCAATCATGACTCGCTGACGCTGTCCACCGGAAAGCTGGTGCGGATAAGCCTTGATTCTTCTGGCTGGATCCGGAATTTCGACTTGTTCCAGTAAATCCAGAACCCGCTGCTGAATCTCAGCAGTCGCCAAATCAAAATGAATCTGCAAAACCTCAGCAATTTGTTCCCCTATCGTCATCACCGGATTCAGTGAAGACATTGGATCCTGAAACACAAAGCCAATACGACGCCCCCGCACACGACAGAATCCTTGGGACGATAAACCGAGCAAGTCTTGATCGCCGATTTGCAATTGCTGTGCCTGCATGTGCGCAGCCACAGGCAATAAACCACAGGCGGCCAAGGCAGTCAGCGATTTGCCTGAGCCAGACTCACCGACCAAAGCCAGAGTCTCTCCGGCTAGAATATCCAGATCAATCCCTTTGACGACCAGATTGTCATTAAAACTGATGTTCAGACCTCGCATCGTTAAAAGCGACTGTTTCATGCGCTTCTCCGAGGATCAAAAGCGTCCCGCACTTGATCGGCAAATAAATTAGCCGCCAATACCAAGGTAAACATGAAGACGAATGAAGCCATGAGCGGCCACCACACAACCGGTTCTCGAGCCATTTCCAGACGCGCACTGTTGATCATATTGCCCCAGCTATGCGTCGTTGGATCAACACCAATATTTATATATGAGAGCGCAGCCTCTGCCAGCACCAGCGAACTAAAATCCAACACCACTGAAATCAGCACAATATGCATGACATTCGGCAAAATATGACGGAACAAAATCATTCCTGGTCTGACACCTAAGGCCTGCGCAGCCATCACGTATTCCATTTCCCTGAGTTTTAATGTTTCAGCCCGCAATAAGCGACATAAACCCGTCCAACTGGTCACACCAAGAATCAGACATAAAAACAATAAGCGCATATCGGCTCTGACCAGCAAATTATTAAAATCTTCGCCGTGATTAGCCATATAGACTTGCACCATTAGAATGGAGGCAGCAATCAGCAAGACGCTGGGAATAGAATTGAGAGTGGTATAAACAAACTGAATCAGGTCATCAATCCAGCCTTTAAAGAAACCGGCCAAAATACCCAGCACAAGCGCAAAGGGGAGCATCACCAAGGTCGTTAAACAACCGATGACCAATCCCGTACGAATGCTTTTTAAGGCTTGATAGAGAACATCTTCACCGACCTTATCCGTTCCGAGCACGTGATAATCATGTGATAACACCCACATCCAATATAAGCCACTGCCTATCAGTGTGAACACCAACCAAACGGTTCTAATACTGTCAGGAAACCAAAAGCGTCGTGGATTACTGTATTTGGCCAATCCAATCAATACACCGGCAACCGCGAAACTTTGCAGCAATGCCTGGACGGATTGCCACAAGACATCTTCCAACAACTGTTGCTCAGGTACTTGCAGGTGTGTCGCTGCATGTTGCAGGCGCGCAAATCCCCAATAAGTACTGCCATCGCTACCACTCAACATTTGCTTGTTAAATGCATATGCTGCAAATGGCGCGGAATAACTGGTCTCGGTATGTGTGCGCATATTGGTGCAGGCCAGATCCAACAGACTGACCAATTCATTACGCTGACTATCCGCTGCTTTGAAATGCAGCGAATCCATTAAGCCTATAAGCGCAAAGCTCATC
>RFQK01000117.1 GCA_009925045.1 Methylococcaceae bacterium | reverse complement strand
GCATTCGCCAAGCCCATAACAGCTGAAGTCTCTGGCACTCCACCAATGAAATTGACCATAGCCGAATATCCACGGGCCTGCGTGCTACCCAGTGGTAAATCAAGAATGGCTCTAAGATGATTTTCAAATTGACTGGTTTCAGAGCCTTCAATAGTCCAGTGGCCTGAATTATGCACGCGGGGGGCAAATTCATTGGCTAATAATGCGCCATCGACATCGAAGAGTTCTAGGGCAATCACACCGACATAATCAAGCGCTTCTAGTAAGGCGCGTACCTGACGTTCAGCCTGTGTCTGTAAAGCATCATCCGACTGGCATTCAGCAATGCGCAGAATGCCTTTGCGATGATAATTTTGTGACAGTGGGTAGTAAACGATTTCACCTGAAGGGTTGCGGGCAGCAATAATTGAGACCTCGCGCTGGAAATTCACAAATCCTTCCACAATAGAGGCGACACCCTTCATGCTGTCCCAAGCATTTTGCAAATCATCAGCCGAATTCAACACTACCTGGCCCTTGCCGTCATAACCCATACGTCGGCTTTTCAGAATAGCTGGGTAGCCAATATGGGACATGGCTTGTTGTAAATCAGCCAAACTATCAACGGGTGCAAACGGTGCCGTACCTATACCTAATTGCTTGAAAAAGTTTTTCTCAACCAGACGATCCTGTGCAACAGCAAGGGCATTGGCTGGTGGGTACACCTTGGTTTTACTGGCCAAGAAACTGGCAACTTCAGCGGGTACGTTTTCAAACTCATAGGTGACGCGTGCTAACTGACCGCCCCCTAAAATCCCCACTTTCATGCGTTCACCTGTCTAGGATCTGGATTTTCAAGAACTTTATCAGTTTGTTGCTGACGAAACGCATCCAATGCTGAACGAAACGTATGGTGTTTATTGCTAATGATGGCTGCGGCAAGTAATGCGGCATTTACAGCACCTGCTTTACCAATTGCCAGTGTTCCAACCGGGATGCCGGCTGGCATCTGGACAATAGAAAGCAAGGAATCCATACCATTGAGAGCTTTTGATTGAACCGGTACACCTAAAACAGGAATAGCTGTTTTTGCAGCTGTCATTCCGGGTAGATGAGCGGCACCGCCAGCGCCGGCAATAATGACTTCTATGCCTCTGGCTTCCGCTGTTTCAGCATACTGAAACAATTTGTCAGGCGTACGATGGGCTGAAACAACTTCCACTTCATAGGGTATAGCTAATTGCTCCAGTGTCTCAACGGCATGCTGCATGGTATCCCAATCTGATGAGGATCCCATGATGATGCCTATTAATGCGGTCATGCAAATCTCCGGTAAACGCAATAACGATCCGCCATTATCTCACAAATATGAGGGCTTACTAGCTACTGACGGTGGGTCGCAGGGGGCTTTCCTGTTAGAATGGAAGGTAAACGAGCGATTCTCAAACCATTGCTATCAACTTAATTGATCAGTTAATAAGCAAACTACTACTCACAGAAATCTATTCATGGACCAATCAATTAAATTTGATCTCGACCTGATCCATCGCTATAACCAATCAGGCCCCCGATATACCTCTTATCCGACTGCATTGGAATTACATGAGGGCTTCAGCGATGCTGATTACCGTTCGCATATCACTCAATCGAACACCTTAGGTGGTCCCTTATCACTGTATTTTCATATACCTTTCTGTGACACTGTTTGTTTCTATTGTGCCTGTAATAAAATTATTACCAACAACCGATCGCATGCTGTCCCGTATTTAGAGAATCTCTGTAAAGAAATCGCTATGGTGGGGGACTTGTTTGATCATTCCAGAGTGGTTAATCAGTTACATTGGGGAGGAGGGACGCCTACATTTCTCAATCATCAGCAAATGACGCAGTTGATGGCAGTGACCCGAAAGCATTTCAAGCTTCGTGATGATGATCAAGGCGAATATTCTGTTGAAGTCGATCCCCGCGAAACGCATTCTGAAACGATTCGTGAATTGAGAGAACTGGGCTTTAATCGCATCAGTTTAGGTTTGCAGGACTTTGATCCCGCAGTACAGAAAGCTGTGAATCGAATTCAATCTAAACAACAAACATTTGCAGTGTTAGAGGCAGCGCGTAATCATGGCTTTCGCTCCACGAATGTGGATTTAATCTATGGTTTACCCTTACAAACGGTGGCAACTTTTGCTAATACTCTGGATCAGGTGCTTGAGTATGCGCCGGATCGTTTTTCGATTTTCAATTACGCCCATTTACCCAGTCGTTTTAAGACCCAAAGACAAATTCACGAAGCAGATTTACCTCCAGCGGAAGTGCGTCTGGATATTCTGCAAATGTTTGGTAATAAACTGACAGAAGCCGGCTATGTCTATATCGGCATGGACCATTTCGCCAAACCCAATGATGAATTGGCAATCGCACAACGTGAAGGCAAGTTATATCGTAATTTCCAAGGCTATTCGACTCATTCGGATTGTGATTTAGTGGGATTGGGGATCACTTCAATCGGACGGGTTGGGGATGCCTATATTCAGAATGTTAAAGAATTGGATCAATACGACGCGCTGATCAGCAGGGGGCAATTGCCTGTCTATAAGGGGGTTGATTTGAATGAAGATGACAAAATACGCCGTGAAGTGATCACTCAGTTGATCTGTCACTTTCGTTTAGACTTTCCAAGCATTGAGCAGCAATTCAGTATCCAATTTGCCGACTATTTTGCCAATGAATTAGTTAATCTTGGCGGCATGCAGAACGATGGCTTACTGGATTTGAGTGATAACAGTATTCAGGTTCATGTCGCTGGGCGCCTACTGATACGCAATATTTGTATGGTGTTTGACAAATACTTAACCCAAAAACAACAGCAGTTTTCCAAGGTCATTTAAACCAGACAGACGGCCGCGCTCGGCATTCGAAAGCGTGAACCTAGCGCCAAATGCCTGGGCTAGGTGTATAGCTGTCTAATACTTCCAGATAATTGGCGCGTTCGTAAGCACTTGGATTGATAGCGTTTTTATAACTCACACTGCCTTTAAGTTGTTGTATCGATTCGTATTCATGTTCTTCAAGCCAAAGCGCCAGTTCTTGCAGAATACTGCTTAACCTGCCAGGCCCCGCCAAAAGCAGGGCGCTACAGTAATGCACAACATCTGCACCTGCGAGTAATGCTTTTATGGTTTCAGGTGTTTGATGGAAACCACCGGTTACTGCCAGCGACATCTTGGTTTGTCCATACAATAAAGCCGTCCAGCGTATACGCAGCAAAGCTTCCGCAACGGTTGATAACTCTAATTTTGGGACAATATTGAGAGTTTCTAAATCAATATCCGCCTGATAAAAACGATTAAAGAGACTGATACCATTTGCACCAGCAGACTCTAAAGCCTTGATGAAATGGAGGGGTGAACTAAATTGGGGTGAAAGCTTGACAGTCAGCGGTATGGATATTTCCTGACGAATGGCGCCAACAATCTGCAGATAATGATGTTCAATACTGTTACTACTTTGTTCGGCATCCGTCGGTAAATGATAAATATTGAGCTCCAATGCATCCGCCCCTGCCTGTTCTAAGTGATGGGCATATTCAATCCAGCCACCCAATGTGGTTCCATTAAGACTGGCAATCACCGGAATTTCCAGGCCTTGTTTCAAGCTGTATAGCTGATCTAGATAACCATCAAAGTAACTTTTAACATGATCGGGTACGGGATGAAAACTATCGGCTTCTGCATGCCCTAAGGATTGTTCATAAAAGAAACGGAGAAGATGCTGCTGTTCCGCTGCAATTTTTTCTTCAAACAAGGAATACATGATCAATGCCGATGCGCCGGCATCTTGAAGACGCTTGGCGTGGGCCAAATCTTTGCTTAAAGGTGAAGCGGACGGTACCAATGGATTTTTAAGATCCAAACCTAAGTAGTTTGTAGCTAGCTTATTCATGATTAATCTCGCTGTGTGGCGGATTGGCGGTTACTTGTGCTTTTAAAGCAGCAGGGCTTAAACATTGGCTCCAGTCTAATTCTGACAATTGTTTGTAGTAGTGATAACGACTGATAACTTCTTGCTGAGCCTGCTGCAGAAAACTTTCGGCTGATTCAGGATCGCTTTGCCACAACATACTGAAACGTGTTTCACTCATAACAAACTCTCGATATGAAATACTGGGTTCAGCTGAATCCAGGTGCATAGGGTTTTTACCGTGTTGGATTTTGGCGGGGTCAAATCTAAATAAGGGCCAATGTCCACTTTTAACCGCCAAATTTTGTTGTCTGTGATTGTTTGAAAGATCGACACCATGAGCAATACAAGGTGAGTAGGCTATTATGATAGAGGGACCATCATGGGCTTCAGCTTCCAAAAAAGCCGTTAAGGTTTGGGTATCTTTGCCCGCATAAGCCACATGAGCGACGTAGACATTGCCGTAGTCCATGGCTAGTAAAGCAAGATCCTTTTTGCTTTTGGCTTTACCTCCGGACGCAAATTTGGCAACTGCACCTAAAGGTGTGGCCTTGGATTTCTGTCCGCCGGTATTTGAATAGACTTCGGTATCAAGTACTAAAATATTGACGTTCTGGCCACTGGCCAAAACATGGTCTAAACCGCCATAGCCAATATCATATGCCCAACCATCACCACCGATTATCCAGACACTTTTTTTACAAAGATAATCGGCACACTGTGACAAAGCAATTGCTTCAGGACTGTCAATACTAGCCAAGCGCTGTTTTAATTCCATAATTCGTTGGCGTTGTTCGTAAATGCCGGCTTCATCAACTTGCTCACAGTCCAATATTTCTTCAACCAAGCCTTGCCCTAAACTTTCCGTCAATGACAAAAGCAATGCTTGGGCGCGCGATTTTTCTTGGTCAATGGCTAATCGCATCCCTAGACCGAATTCGGCGTTGTCTTCGAATAGAGAATTGCTCCAGGCGGGTCCACGTCCTTCAGCGTTTTTAGCCCAAGGTGTAGTGGGTAAGTTGCCGCCATAAATTGAAGAACAGCCCGTGGCATTCGCCACAATCATCCGATCACCAAATAGCTGACTGGCAAGTTTGATATATGGCGTTTCCCCACAACCCACACAGGCTCCCGAAAATTCGAACAAAGGTTGCAACAACATCGAGCCTTTGATGGTATTGGTTTTCACTAAACTGCGGTCATATTCAGGTAATTGAAGAAAGTAATTCCAATTTACAATTTCATTGGCTCTTAAAGGCGCCTGTGCTTGCATATTCAATGCTTTACGGCTGGCATTAGATTTATCCCGGATAGGACAAATGTCTACACACAGACTGCAACCCGTGCAGTCTTCAGGGGCTACCTGATAAGAAATGGCTAAATCTTGTGGAAAGTCTTTTCCCAAAATAGCGGCATGTTTAAAGCTGACAGG
>RFQK01000116.1 GCA_009925045.1 Methylococcaceae bacterium | reverse complement strand
ACAGAACAGTCATCACGTATCTGAAATTATTTTCGAACTTTAGGTAAAACATGCTCAGTATTCAAAACCTTCACGCCTCGGTAGGCGATAAACCGATTTTAAAAGGTCTTAGTCTGGAGATTGCCCCAGGTGAAGTCCATGCCATTATGGGTCCCAACGGCGCCGGTAAAAGTACCTTATCTCATGTGTTGTCGGGCAAATCAGGCTATACAGTGACTGCAGGCAGTGTGAGCTATGACGGCAAAGACCTGTTGGAGATGGATCCGGAAATTCGCGCCCGCGAAGGGGTGTTTCTGGCGTTTCAGTATCCGGTTGAAATTCCCGGTGTCAGCAATATCTATCTGTTAAAAGCTGCGCTGAATGCTGTGCGCAAGCATAAAGGTCTGCCTGAAGTGGATGCCATGGATTTTCTGACTCTGGTTAAAGACAAAGTGAAGCTTCTGCAAATGGACGAAAAATTTCTCTATCGCGCTGTGAATGAAGGTTTTTCCGGTGGCGAAAAGAAACGCAATGAGATTTTGCAAGCGGCTATTCTGGAACCTAATCTTTGTATTCTGGATGAGACTGACTCTGGTCTTGATATTGATGCTTTGCGGATAGTGTCTGAAGGGGTGAATTCCTTGCGAAGTCCCGATCGTGCCTTTTTGATGATTACCCATTACCAGCGTTTGCTGGATTACATCAAGCCTGATGTCGTGCATGTTCTCGCGGATGGCCGTATTGTCAAAACCGGTGGTCCTGAGTTGGCGCTGGAATTGGAAGAAAAAGGTTATAGCTGGCTGGAAGGATAAGGCAAATGAGTATAGAGCAGACTCTGAATCATTATTCTTCACTCAGTGCAGGTCTGGCAGGCGAAAGTTTGCCTTGGCTTCAGGCGATGCGTCAGGAGGCTCTGGCCTTATTTGCTGATCGCGGTTTTCCAACTTTAAGAGATGAGGACTGGCGTTACACCAAATTATCGGTTCTGGATAAAACCCGCTTTGAAACTGTGCCCCAGGCGCTTGCTGATCCTGACTTGCTGTCAGCTTACCAGTTGGAAGAGGCATATCATTTGGTGATGCTCAACGGCCATTTCAGTCCTGAATTGTCAGATGGTTTACCTGCGAGTGTAAATGGCTCTAGCCTGCGCCAGGCCTTGTTGCAACAACCCGACCAAGTCGCCGAATACCTTGGCAAAGCCTTGCCTGCGTCTGAGCACGGTCTGATAACTTTTAATAACGCCTGGTTTAATGACGGCATCTGGTTAGAAGTTGGCAAATCTCAGGTTTTGGATAAGCCGATCCAGATTTTGCATCTGGTCACTTCGGCTCAGGCCTTGGCAGCGACTCGGAATATTTTTATTCTCCACCCGCATGCACAGGTCGAGATTATTGAAACCTATGTCGGTACGGCCAGTTCTTCACTGACAGTCAGTATCAATGAATGTTTCCTCGGAGCTGATGCGGAGCTGAAACTGGCAAAATTGCAAGCCGAGCCCGAAAAAGCTGTGCATTTTGGTGGCAGTTATGTCAAACAAGCCAGAAGCAGTCGTTTTAAACACCAAAACTTCGCGTTTGGTGCCCAAATTGCACGCACCGATATTCATACTGATTTGTTTCAAGCCGCTGAATGTCAGTTGGACGGATTGTACGTGGCCGGTCAGCGTCAACATCTGGATACCTTAACCCGCATTAATCACCTGCAGGCTCATGGCATTAGTCGCGAGTTTTATAAAGGGGTGTTGGATGATAATGCCCGTGGCGTTTTTCAGGGGCGGGTTGTGGTAGCGCAAGATGCGCAAAAAACTGATTCGGAAATGAATAATCGCAATCTGCTGTTATCAGCCAATGCCGAAATCGACAGTAAACCACAGCTGGAAATTTATGCGGATGATGTCAAATGTTCACATGGAATGACAGTCGGTCAATTGGATGAGAAATCTATGTTTTACCTACAGTCACGTGCTATTGATCAAGAGGCCGCACGCGATTTGTTGACCTTTGCTTTTGCCAATGAAATGGTAGAAAAAGTTGAACACACCGGATTTAAAGCCTTGCTGCATCAGCAATTGCTACAACGATTTCCGGCCATCCATTTATAAATCCTAAGTTTGCTAATGACTCATTATTCTGTTGCTAATATTCGTGCGGATTTTCCGATTCTGGCCGAAACCATCCGGAATAAACCCTTGGTCTATCTGGACAACGCGGCTAGTTGTCAAAAGCCGCAGGCAGTGATTGACAGTTTGGTTCATACCTATAGCCATGAATATGCCAATATTCACCGTGGCGTTCATACTTTGAGTGTCAAAGCGACCGATCGTTTTGAAGCGGCGCGGGAAAAAGTACGTGGCTTTATCAATGCCGCCAGCCATAAAGAAATCATTTTTGTCCGTGGCGCGACAGAGGCTATTAATCTGGTTGCCCAGAGTTATGGCCGTTCGCAATTACAAGCCGGTGATGAAATTGTGATTAGCGCCATGGAACATCATGCCAATATCGTGCCTTGGCAGATGTTATGTCAACAAATCGGCACAGTTCTGAAAGTGGCACCGATCAATCAGGCCGGTGAATTGCTGCTTGATGACTATCTGGCTTTGCTCAGTGACAAAACCAAATTGGTGGCCATTACGCATATGTCCAATGCGCTGGGCAGTATTAATCCGGTGGAAACTATCATCGCTGCTGCGCATGCCCGCAATATTCCGGTGCTACTGGACGGTGCTCAGGCGATTCCGCATATGAGCGTTGACGTACAGGCTTTGGATTGCGATTTTTATGTGTTTTCCGGTCATAAACTCTATGGACCTTCAGGGACAGGCGTGTTGTATGGCAAACAAGCCTTGCTGGAGGCGATGCCGCCTTATCAGGGTGGCGGAGACATGATTCGTCAGGTCACGTTTGCAAAAACTGAATATGCGGGTTTGCCGCATAAGTTTGAAGCTGGTACCCCGGCAATCGCCGAAATCATCGGTCTGGGTGCGGCAATTGATTATCTGAATGCGATTGGTATGGCGAATATTGCTGCGCATGAAGCCGATTTGCTGGCCTACGCCACCGAGCAAGCCTTGGCAATTCAGGGCTTGAATATTATTGGTCAAGCCAGCCACAAAGGCGGTATTTTGTCATTTACTTTGGACCGTATTCATCCCCATGATATTGGCACTATGCTGGACAGTTTGGGGATTGCCATTCGAGCCGGTCATCATTGTGCGATGCCCGTGATGGATTTTTACGGTGTTCCAGCTACTGCACGAGCATCGTTTGGCTTGTACAATACCCGCGAAGAAGTTGATGTGTTGATGCAAGGCATCCGTTCCCTAATTGAGGTATTTGGCTAATGTTTGAAGATTTACGCGATCTGTATCAAGAAGTGATATTCGATCATAACCGTAACCCCCGAAATTTCCGGGTGATGGATGATGCTAATCGTCAGGTGGAAGGTTTTAATCCTTTGTGTGGTGATCGGCTGACCTTATTCCTGAAAATTGATGATGGCACGATCACTGATGCCAGTTTTCAAGGTTCTGGTTGCGCCATTTCAACAGCTTCGGTGTCTTTGATGACCGAAATTATTAAAGGCAAATCCGAAAGCGAAGCCGACGCCTTATTTACTCAATTTCATGAAATGGCCACGGGCAAGGATCATGAAGTGCAGTTGGAAGCGCTCGGTAAACTGGCGGTTCTGGCTGGGGTTCGTGAATATCCGGCACGGGTTAAATGTGCCACTTTAGCCTGGCATACTTTGGATGCCGCTCTAAAAAATCAGCAGCAATCGATTTCTACGGAATAAATCACTGTGACTGTTGTCACTGAGCTAATGGCCGTGGTCTGTGCGGATCCGGCTGATCTGGCCGCCAGTCAATCACTGGCCGCCAGGCTGGCACTGCCGTTGGTGAATCAGGAGAATCTTGACAAGACCTCTCCTTGGATTTTTTATCTGGGTTATCGTCAAGCGGGTCTCACACTATTTGATGCCGATTCGCTGAAAAAAGGCGGTTTGACGGTCGACATTGATCCGCGACCTGGTGAACAGCATTCCTATCCAGCTCCCAAAAAAGATTTTTTGGCTCAGGCCGTCGGTAAAAAAACTCAGACTATTGTCGATGCGACCTGCGGTTGGGCGCAGGATAGTCTGGCTTTATTTCGCATGGGCTATCAAGTCAGTTGTATAGAGCGTTCACCTGTCATGCTCGCCCTTATTGAGGACGGCTTACAACGTTTGGCGCAAAAGGACTGGGTCCAAAACCGTCAGCTTCAGTTACCTCGATTAATGTCGGGTAATGCGATTGAGCTTCTCCCACACTTAGCTGAGACCCCCGATTGTATTTATCTGGATCCTATGTTCCCCCCTAAGCGCAAAAAATCGGCGGCAACGCGTAAATCGATGTCAGTATTGCGAGATATTTTGGGCGATGATCTGGATAAACAGCAATTGTTCGAAGCGGCAATGCAAGCAGCTGGCAAACGGGTGGTTGTTAAAGGGCCGGATGATGCCGAACCCTTAGGTGGGCAACCCAGTATGAGTTTCGGCAGTAAATTACTGCGCTATGACGTGTATTTGAAATAAAGGAGAATCACAATGTCCGAATGGGTAGACGTAATCAGCGAAGCGGCGCTGGCCGTTGGAGAACATGTGCGGGTAGACCTTGACGGCGTTGACGTCGCGGTTTTTCGCTTGGCAGACGGGTTTTATGCCATCGAGGATGTGTGTACGCATGATGGAACCGAGATTGCCAGCGGCGAACTGGACGGTGATGAAATTGTTTGCCCACGCCACGGTGCCCGTTTCTGTCTGAAAACCGGTGCAGTTAAATGTGCGCCGGCTTATGAAGACATTACCAGCTATGCGGTGCGTGTCGTGGATGGACGCCTGCAAATAGCCTCAAACTGAATTGCCGAGCTCTCTGAAACACTGTAGGCTTGTTGTTACTCTTAACTGATTTTTGCCTGTCATGGAACATTTGATCTGGAATATTGATCCCATTTTTATTCAATTCGGATTTTTCAAAATCCGCTGGTACGGACTCATGTTTGCTACCGGTTTTGTCTTGAGTTATATGACCATGCAATGGATCTATAAGCGCGAAGGCAAGAATCTGGAAGAACTAGATAATTTGCTATGGTATATGGCGGTTGCCACCATACTGGGCGCACGGTTAGGACACACTTTGTTGTACGATCCTGCCTACTATATTTCCCATCCCTTAAAGTTATTCGCTATCTGGGAAGGCGGTCTGGCCAGTCACGGGGCGACAATCGGCATTATTCTGGGGCTCTATCTCTATGGAAGACGCAGTGGTGATTCATTTATCTGGTTGTTAGACCGGGTTTCAATACCGACTGCCTTGGCCGGCGCCTGTATTCGGGTGGGTAATTTTTTCAACTCCGAAATTCTCGGCACGCCAACCGATGCCAGCGTCGGTGTAATTTTTGCACGAATTGATCAAATCCCGCGCCATCCCGTGCAAT
>RFQK01000115.1 GCA_009925045.1 Methylococcaceae bacterium | reverse complement strand
ATGATATGTATTTTTTTCCTGAAGTGGTGGCGCAACAAGCCATTCAGGCGGGGGTGCGAGCCAATTTAGGTCTGATCGTTTTTGATTTTCCGACTGCATGGGCCAAAGATCCTGATGAGTATTTTAGTAAAGGTTTAGCTTTGCACGAACAACTGCGGCATCAGCCTTTATTGAGTTGGTCGTTTGCTCCGCATGCGCCTTACACCGTTTCGGATGCTCCCCTGCAAAAACTGCTGAGTTTTGCTAATGAACTGGATTTGAGTATCCACATGCATGTTCATGAAACCGCCTTTGAAGTTGCTGATCAGACGGCTAAGACTGGTGTCTCACCCTTGCAGCGCCTTGAAGATTTAGGTTTGTTATCCCCAGCGTTTATGGCTGTGCATATGACGCAATTGACAGAAGCGGATATCAGTCGCTTTGCTCAGACCGGTGCTCATATCGTGCATTGCCCAGAATCCAATCTTAAATTGGCTAGTGGTTTCTGCCCGGTGGCGGCCTGTTTGGAGGCTGGTATCAATGTGGCTTTAGGGACCGACGGATCGGCGAGCAATAACGACCTCGATATGTTAGGTGAAATGCGAACAGCCGCTTTAATAGCAAAGGCTGTGGCTGGAGATGCGACTGCCGTATCGGCGGCTCAGGCTTTAGAAATGGCCAGCTTGAATGGCGCTAAGGCCTTAGGTCTGGATCACGAGATCGGATCATTATGCAAAGGTAAGTCAGCCGATGTAGTGGCTATCGATGTTGCTGATATTGAGGCGCAGCCCTTATTTAACCCACTGTCACATCTCGTCTATGGAGCATCTAGGCATCAGGTAAGTGATGTTTGGGTGGCGGGAAGACAGTTATTAAATCAAAGACAGCTCACCAGTATTGATCTGGATGAGGTCAAGCAGCGCGTGGCTTGCTGGCAACAGAAGTTGCAAGCATAAGCGTCACTGGTCTAATTACCCAGTATTATAGTAAACTATTAAGGACACTACAGGCATACCACCATGACAGCAACCGAAAACGTTCATTTACATGAAATCAATAAATTTGGCTCTCAGGCCGAGCGTTGGTGGGATGCCAATGGCGAGTGGATGCCAATGGCGAGTTCTGGACATTGCATCATGTTAATCCTTTGCGTCTGGACTTTATTCAACGCTATGCCAACATTCAAGGTCAGCGTTTAGTCGATGTCGGCTGTGGTGGTGGTATTTTGACTGAGGGTTTGGTTAAGGCCGGAGCCGATGCTATTGGTATTGATCTGAGTAGCGAATTGATTGATATCGCGGATTTACATGGTCTGGAAACCGGTATCAGCGCACAGTATCGAGTGATCAGTGCTGAAGCCCTTGCGGCTGAACAACCGGCCAGTTTTGATCATGTTACCTGTATGGAAATGTTGGAACACGTGCCAGATCCTGCTTCTGTGATTCAAGCCTGTGCACAATTAGTCAAGCCAGGCGGCTTGGTGTTTTTCTCCACTTTAAATCGGGTGCCCAAGGCTTTTCTTCTGGCGATCGTGGCAGCTGAATACTTAATGAATATGGTGCCTAAAGGTACCCATGATTACAAAACTTTTATCAAGCCGGCAGAGTTGAGTCAGATGGCGCGTGAAGCGGGTCTGGAAATAGTCGGTATGGCCGGTATTCAATACAATCCTTTTAACAAACAATTTAGTTTAGGAAAGGATATTGATGTCAATTACATTGCCGTTTTTCAACGTCCTGAATAAAACATGACCGATTTCAAACTGGAATGTGTGTTGTTTGATCTTGACGGTACTTTGGTGGATACCGCACCTGATTTACTGGCGAGTCTTAATCGCACCCTTCTGGCTTTTGGTTTTCTTCCCGCCGAGGAGGAGGCCTTACGGCCTTTCATCTCTCATGGGGCTTTAGCGATGATTAACCAGAGTAGGGTTTCAGATAGTGATGAGTTAAAAGCTCAGATGCTGGACTATATGCTGGACAGCTATCAAAACCATATAGCCGACAGCAGTGAGTTATTTGCAGGTATGGCAGAAGTGTTGCAGTTGATAGAAGCCAAAGGTTTAAAGTGGGGTGTTGTGACCAATAAACGCGAACGCTTTACCAATCCCTTGCTGGCAGCGTTGCAGCTAGACAGCCGGGCGGCTTGTGCGGTGAGTGGTGACACAACAGCGTTCAGCAAACCACATCCTGAGCCTATGTTTGAAGCCTGTCGTCGAGCAAGTGTTTCACCAGCAAATTGTGTTTATATTGGTGATGCCGTCCATGATATTACGGCAGGCAAACAGGCTGACATGAAGGCCTTGGTTGCCATGTATGGTTATCTGAAACCTGATGACCAACCCGAACACTGGGGGGCTGATGCACTCATCAGTCATCCTAGCCATTTAATGCACTGGATAGAATCAGCAACATGCCTTTAACAGGACAAGTTATTTTAGTTACAGGCGCCGGTGGCGGGCTTGGCAGCACAGCTGCGTTGGCTTTAGCGACGCAAGGTGCTCATATTATCTTGCTGGATAAAAGTATACCCAAGCTGGAAAAGATTTATGACGCGATCACCAGCGCTGGCGGCTGCGAACCGATGCTGTATCCCTTTGATCTTGCGGGCGCGAGTGAACAGGAATATCAGGACTTGGCGGACGCGATCAGCAATCATTACGGAAGCTTACAGGGAGTTCTGCATTCCGCTGTTGAATTTTCAGCGTATACCCCGATTGCCGCGCATAAAACCCGCGATTGGGGACATACCTTGAATGTTAACCTGAATGCGGTTTTTTTATTAACGCGGGTCTTGCTGCCAGTTTTGAATCAAAGTGAATACGCATCGATTGTCTTTACGTCCGATTCAGCCGTTAGGTTGCCACGCGCCTACAGCGGCGCTTACGGTGTTTCTAAAATTGCGCTAGAAGGCTTTGCAGGGATTTTGGCCGAAGAACTGGAATCCGCCGGAAAAATTCGCGTCAACACCCTAGTGCCAGGCCCGGTTGACTGTCCGTTGCGAAAAAAAGCGTATCCGGCCGAAGATAAAAGCACCTTACCGGATATGGAAAGTTTACAACCTGTTTATCGTTATCTGTTCAGTGCGGATAGCATAGGTAAGACGGGTCAAGTTATTGATGTTAGAGAGTTTTAAAAACCTATGGCAGAAAGAGAAGTCGTATTTTTAACCCGTGATGTCAACGTTGTGACCATTCCTGATGGTTATCATAGTGTTCTGCAACAGGGGCAGGAAGTGACTATTCATCAGGCGCTTGGTAATAACTATACGGTGATTACCGATTACGGCAATATGGTGCGGATTGCCGGCGCAGATGCAGATGCATTGGGTAAACAAGTGCAAACCCTGCAAAATCTGGTGGATGATGTCGACGCCGCTGCTGTAGAGCGTAATTGCTGGGAAGTCATGAAAACCGTTTATGATCCTGAAATTCCGGTTAACATTGTCGACTTGGGGCTGGTTTATCACTGTAGCGCCAAGTCGAATGCTGAGGGCGGTAACGATGTCCACATACAAATGACTTTGACCGCACCCGGTTGTGGCATGGGGCCTGTGATACAGGGCGATGTAGAGAAATCAATCAAAGCCTTGCCCGGTGTTGCATCGGTAAACGTTGAAGTGGTTCTGGATCCGCCTTGGGCTAGGGAAATGATGTCGGAAGTCGCCAAGGTACAATTGGGATTATTCTAAAACTTAAGGGCAGCATCGCTATGACCATGAAGGATCAGGTATTTGTTTTTGATCAGATTCATATAGAAGCCGCTCGTAATGCCAGTGATGACTTTAATTTGTTCCATGACAAGCGTAAATGGTTGCAGATTACCCATAATCCCTTTAAAGGCCCGATAGTCCTAGGTTTTCAACTCAATACTCTGATTGAATACCAGATGCGTTTATACCGGGAAGCGCATCATGAAGACCGTATCATTGCCGAAAATCAGTTACGTTTTAGTAACTATCAAATTATTTTCGTGAATGCTTTGCGCCCTAAACAAGACGTCACGCTTGATATTCGCAAAACATTAATCAACACCATTCCGGATTTAACCTTAACCAACCGGGTAAGTCTAAAGGCAAACGGAAAAACCATTCTGTTAGCTTATAAAAAAGAGACCCAAACGCCGTTGTTCTTGGCAACTGAGTCTTTTCAGGCATTACCTGATCTCTCCGGCTTAGCCGATAAAACCATGGTGCCAGGCTCAAATTTTTTCCTGAAACGCAAATGGATGCATAACGGCAATGTTAAAAACTTTCTGTCGGGTTCGTTGGCGGAACAGTCTGATTATTTTGACGAACTGGCTGATTTGGCCAATTACCCGGAAATTTTTCCATGTAGTTTGACTTCGGGCGCTTTACTAGAAAAAGCCTTGCTGGAACAGCATGATTTTAAGCGTAACCCCATGGTTTACACCTCGCACGACATCTCAGTGGATAGGGTTTTGCTGAGACAGATCAAGAACAACGATATGTTGCACATTTTAGTGCGACAACTGCCTGAATCTCCGGAAAACACCTTAAATCATTCATCTGTCATGCTAAGAACCTATGAGTGTTTCGGTTTGCTGGAAAATCATCAGGTTTTATTCAGAATTAAGCTTAACTTGGCACCCTTGGAGGAGATTTTAAAGAATGTCAGTTCGCGGGCTGTTTAAGTGCAACAAACTACTTTCACCATGTGAAGTTGTGAATTTTTTAAAACATCAAGTATAATTTGAACGTCAACTTGGCATCTGCCGATGACGAGAGTCCAATTCAATCAATAAATAACTAAAGATAAGGCGTTCACTTCAGTATCCGGTGTCGCATTGTTCGAGGAAAAAAAATATGAGTAATATCGAAGAACGTGTAAAGAAGATTGTCGCAGAGCAATTAGGCGTGAAGGAAGAAATCGCAAACGATGCGTCTTTTGTTGACGATCTTGGTGCAGATTCTTTAGACACTGTTGAACTCGTCATGGCTTTGGAAGAAGAATTCGAATGCGAAATTCCAGATGAAGAAGCTGAAAAAATCACCACAGTTCAATTGGCCATTGATTACATCAACGCCAATTTGCAGTAATAGCTTTATTAAGCGGTCAACTTTTTCTGTTGGCCGCTTCTCTTTCCCTTCTGTTTTTTCCTAACATCCAGCGGTAGTTACTGTGAGCACACGTCGAGTTGTCATAACGGGCTTAGGCGCCGTTACACCCCTAGCCAATAATGTTGCAGATACCTGGGAAGGTATTGTCAATGGCAAAAGTGGTATCGGTCCAATAGACTCTTTCGATATTTCCAGTTTTGCTACAACCTTCGGTGGTGTCATTCGCAATTTTAATATAGGCGAATACATCAACGAAAAAGATGCCAAACGCATGGACGGATTTGTGCATTACGGGATTGCGGCAGGTTGTCAGGCGATTGAAGATTCAGGCTTTGTAGTCACTGAAGAAAACGCTGAGCGTATCGGTGTGGCGATTGGTGCCGGTATCGGTGGTATCACCGGTATCGAAGAATGTTATGCGACCTATGCTCAAGGTGGTCCGCGTAAAATCTCACCATTTT
>RFQK01000114.1 GCA_009925045.1 Methylococcaceae bacterium | reverse complement strand
AAAAAACGCGCCCCTTGCATCATCTTTATTGATGAGATTGACGCCGTCGGTCGTCAGCGCGGCCAAGGTGGCATGGGCGGTGGTAATGATGAACGTGAGCAAACCCTGAACCAATTGCTGGTGGAAATGGATGGTTTTAGCGGTAATGAAGGCATTATCGTCATCGCTGCCACCAACCGGGTCGATGTGCTGGATAAAGCCTTACTAAGACCGGGTCGTTTTGACCGTCAGGTTCAGGTGGGTCTGCCCGACATTAAAGGTCGTGAGCAAATTCTGAAAGTGCATGCGGACAAAGTGCCATTGGCGGAAGACGTCAATCTGAATGATCTGGCACGTGGAACTCCGGGTTTTTCTGGTGCTGAATTGGCCAATCTGATTAATGAAGGTGCTTTGTTTGCGGCACGGAATAATCAGCGACTGGTGACCATGCAAAATCTCGACAAAGCCCGCGACAAAATGATTATGGGTGCTGAGAAACGCACCATGGTGATGAGTCGTGAAGAATTGCTGATGACTGCTTACCACGAAGCTGGACATGCGATTGTGGGTCGTATCGTGCCTGAGCATGATCCGGTCTACAAAGTGAGCATCATGCCACGCGGCGGCGCCTTAGGCATCACCATGTTCTTGCCGGAACGTGATCAATACAGCGCCAGCAAAGATAAGCTGGAGAGCCAAATTTCCAGTCTGTTTGGTGGTCGGGTCGCGGAAGAGATTATCTACGGTAAAAACAAAGTGACTACCGGTGCTTCCAATGACATTCAACGTGCGACCCAGTTAGCTCGCAATATGGTGACTAAATGGGGCTTGTCAGAACGTCTGGGACCTATGGATTACGGTGATAGTGAAGGCGAGAAATCCGTCAAATGGTGGATAGCAACTACCAACGCGCTAAAGATATTTTGCTGGAAAACATGGAGGTCCTGCACAACATGGCGCATGCCTTGCTGGATTGGGAAACCATAGACAAATTCCAGATCGATGAATTGATGGCGGGTAAAAAACTCGCGCCACCACCTGAAGTCGAAGTGGTAGAAGTCAGTGCAACTGATACCGAAACCGATAGCAACTTGCACAATGAGGACGATAGTGATTATGGACAATCAGGACAACTGGCAATTTCCTGAGTAATAGTTTTTTGGGGTCTTTTTGAATCCTGAAGCCTAAATTTCCTCCTCTATGCGCCCTTCTAATGTTGTACTCCTGAAGGGCGTTTTTTTGACCAGGTGGCTTATGAACCATAGTATCGTATCTGCAAAAAGTGCCGGCTTGTTGCGCTTATTATTAGCCGTCAATTTCAATGCTGCAGTCATTTTTTTATTGATTGTTAGCGTCCTGTCCGCGATGGGTAGTCATATGTTTTTTGAAGACTATGGCGACTTATACGGACCTATGGATAACAACCTGCGCTTGATGCTTATTTATCTCAGCATATCCGAATTGGCTGTTTACAGTTTTTGTCGTTATAGCGAAAACTTCAATGTCATGGTTGTCATGGGCCTGTTCTTGTTGCTTTGCTCTTTCGGGATTGAGGTGTACAGTGACATCAATGAAGTCGTAGTCGACGAAAACTATTTCTGGTTTTTTGTTTATTTAGGGCTTTCCCATTTGTGTTATGGATTGATTCCTCAATCCATTAAACGGTGAACGCTATGACCCCTAAAAACATTCTCATCACAGGTGGCAGCGGTTTCTTAGGGCAAGCACTCATCCGTTTTTGGCTAAATTCAGGCCATTCAATTACAGTCTTAAGTCGTAATCCAGACAAGACTCAAAAATTACTCGGGCAAGCTGTTAAGTGTTTTAGTCGCCTATCTGATATCCCTCCTGATACGCATTTCGATGGCATAGTCAATTTAGCTGGCTGTCCAATTTTTGGTGGCCTTTGGACTGACAAGCGCAAACAACAAATCCGAGCAAGTCGAGTGGATTTAACGCATGCGCTGTTGGCATTTGTGCGTGAATTAGCGAGTAAACCCGAAGTACTCATTAGCGGTTCAGCTATAGGTATTTACGGTGATCAAGGTGACACGCTACTCAGTGAAGACTTCAGCAGTACCTCCAATGATTTTGCGCGACAACTCTGTTTAGACTGGGAACAGGCAGCACTTCAGTTTACAGAACTGGGTGTTCGGGTCTGTTTGATTAGAACGGGTCTGGTCTTAGACCATGATGGTGGCTTACTGGGACAAATGTTGCCTGGTTTCAAACTTGGCCTAGGCGGGCGACTGGGAAACGGCAAGCAATGGATGGCCTGGATACATCGACAAGATTGGGTTGCTATCGCTGACAGACTGTTAGTGGATAAGCATTTATCGGGAGCTTTTAACGCGACAGCCCCCAAACCGGTTACCAATGCCGAGTTCACCCGTCTATTAGGTATTCATTTGCACCGCCCCACTTTTATGCATATGCCTGCCTTATTACTAAAATCATTGCTAGGTGAAATGTCTAGCTTAATGTTAGGTAGTCAGAGGGTAATACCCAAACGCATGCTCGAAAGCGGGCTTGCTTTCCAGTTTGAGGATTTAGACAGCGCATTAGATCAAATTCTAGTTGCCAAATAATGCAAGTTTATCGCCGAGCACTTTTTATCTTTCGACGCGATCTGCGTCTGGAAGACAACACAGCCCTCAATGCAGCACTTCAGCAATCCGAGTCTGTGATTGCCGCTTTCATTTTTGATCCTCGCCAGATTGACGAACACCCCTATCAAAGTCAGCCAGGACTGCAATTTATGTTGCAGGCATTGAGCGATTTGCAACAGCAATTAGAGGCACAACAAGGCAAACTGTTCATATTTAAAAGCCATGCCAGCCAATTAATTTCTGAATTGCGACAAGAAACAGCCTTTGATGCTGTATTTATTAACCGCGACTACACACCTTTTAGTCGGCAACGGGATGCGGAAATTGAACTCAGCTGTCAGCAACTAGGCATTGATTTTCATGCTTGCGCAGATGCTTTGCTCAACGAACCCGAACAATTACTCAAGGCGGATGGCCGCCCCTATCAAGTATTTACCCCTTTTTACCGACGCAGCGCCCAAAATCCTGTCAACGCCCCTGTACCTTTAAGATCGGGTCATTTTGTTAAGGAATCGTTCACACTCGAAAGCGCTAATACACTCAGCGCGTTAACTCATACCAATGCTTATCCATTTCAGGGTGGAAGTCGTGCCGCCTATGCGATTTTGGATAATCTGGCCCATTGCCAGTTTTATAGCGAACAACGCGATTTTCCGGTGAGCGAGGCAAGCAGCCGTTTATCAGCGCATCTAAAATTCGGCTGTTGTTCGGTAAGACAAGCTTATTTTGCTGTGCTTCAGCAATTAGGAGCGGAACACAGCTTATTACGCCAATTTTACTGGCGCGATTTTTTTCATCATATCGCTTTTCACTTTCCACATGTTTTCGGGCACGCGTTTGACACACGCTATGATGCTATTCCCTGGCGTCGTGACGAAAATGATTTCTGGCGCTGGGCAAACGGCCAAACCGGTTTTCCTATCGTTGATGCGGGTATGCGGCAATTAAATCAAACTGGCTATATGCATAATCGTGTGCGCATGATCACCGCCTCTTTTCTGACCAAGGACTTACATATCAGCTGGCGATGGGGTGAACGTTACTT
Organism: Methylococcaceae bacterium; assembly: GCA_009925045.1. GTDB lineage: Bacteria > Pseudomonadota > Gammaproteobacteria > Methylococcales > Methylomonadaceae > Methylomonas. The sequence goes on along the minus strand of RFQK01000114.1, from coordinate 1,892 downwards.
TGCCCAACGTTTAGTCGATTATGATCCTTGTTTGAATAATGGCAATTGGCAATGGGCGGCCTCTACCGGTTGTGATGCTCAACCTTATTTCCGAATTTTTAACCCTTGGTTACAGCAACAGAAATTCGACCCGGATTGTCGCTACATTAAGCAGTGGATACCTGAGTTAAGGGATTTAAGTCCCAAAGCCATTCATGGCTGGCAATCAAACCCTTTGGTCGGTGAATACCCTAGCCCCATGTTAAATCATAGTGAACGGAGTCAGACCATTAAAGAATGGTTTAAATCGGCCGCTTCAGTCGTTTGAAAGATAGAGAGTACCCGTTTAAAACTGGCTTCTGGTTCTGCTTTTAAATGCATACCGAGACCAGTCACTGGATGCGAGAACTTCAGTTCCGTGGCCGCCAGCATTAATCGCCCCTCACCGAATCGTTCCGCAAAATAACGATTATGGCGACCACGTCCATGATTAGCATCACCAATAATCGGATGACTGATATGCTTCATATGGCGTCTTAACTGATGTTTTCGGCCCGTTTCCGGCGCCAGTTCCAGCAAACTGTAGCGACTAGTGGAATGGCCTTCAATTGCAACAGGGATTTCCGTGATTGCCAGACGCCGATAACGGGTACGCGGTCATCAGCCCTCCGTGAAAATCCCTTTTCAAGTTCTTCTGTTGGTAAGCGCCTTCTCCACAGTTACGGCTTGGGCCGGCACCTTCACGATTATCGAAAATTTCGAATCCTATGCTGCTGATGCGTTCGTAACTGATACCAATAACTGGTCCACTACAGACCAATGGCAGAACAATGGTGTCGTAACGGATGCCCCCAACGGCAAAGCAGGATGGGTTGGGGGATTGGCCAAATATCCAACCAACAGCCAGGGGTCACGGTAAATTTCTGTGAGCGGATTGCTGATCAACGGAAGCCTGATTTATAGACGCTAGAAATACTGGCACTCAGGCACAGTTTTATTGTTTGAGAAGCGCATGCCGAAAACAGTCAGTGGTGTGGTCATTCACCATACCGGTCGCTTGCATAAAAGCATAGCAAATAGTCTTGCCGACAAACTTAAAGCCACGCCGAGTCAGATCACGACTCATCTGCTCGGAAAGAGCCGTAAAAGCGGGCAGCTGTTCATGACTTTGCCACTGATTCTGCAAAGCCTTACCTCCGACAAATCCCCAAATATAGCGATCGAAACTCCCAAACTCAGCTTGAACATTTAGAAAAGCCCGGGCATTCTGCATCGCAGAAGCCAGTTTCAGCCGATTACGAATAATACCGGGGTTTAACAACAGTTCTTCTAGCTTAGCCTCATCATAAGCCGCCACCACTTCGGGTACAAAACCAGCAAATGCCAGACGGTAAGCCTCGCGTTTTTCGAGGACGGTACGCCAGCTTAATCCGGCTTGCGCACCTTCGAGAATTAAAAATTCAAACAAGCGTTGATCATCATGTAAAGGCACACCCCATTCGTGATCGTGATAATGCTCTTCAGCGGCACTGTTCAGCGCCCAGCGACATTTATTTTTCACTTGTTCTGCATCAAATCCTTAAGATTGGCGAATGGATTAAACGAGCCTGCATGCGTCTTATTCTCACTGCCACCAGTGGAGCCATGCCGACTATGTTCTTCATAGCGTTGATGCTCATTATCATGGCAATACAAACACAGTAACTCCCAGTTACTCCCATCAGCTGGATTATTGTCATGATTATGATCCCGATGATGCACGGTCAGTTCCCGCAGATTTTTATGATCAAACTCACGGGCGCAACGTCCACAAATCCAGGGATACAATTTCAGCGCTTGCTCACGATAGCCTTTCTCACGCTCCTCTTTTTGACGGCGGGCATCGGCAATAATTTGCTGGCTTTTATTTAGAC
>RFQK01000113.1 GCA_009925045.1 Methylococcaceae bacterium | reverse complement strand
AGACCGTATTGAATAGCGTTATAAATTTTTCCCGAAAAATTGGGTTTGGCACCGTGTGTCAGATGGCCACCATCGGCAAGACTCAAGCCCAGAATAGTATCGCCAGGTTGAATCAATGACATAAAAACAGCCATATTGGCTTGTGAACCTGAATGAGGTTGCACATTGGCGTAATCTGCACCAAACAAGGCTTTGGCGCGATCAATCGCAAGTTGTTCAACTATGTCGACGTATTCACAACCACCGTAATAGCGTTTTTGTGGGTAGCCTTCCGCATACTTATTGGTCAGTAGTGAGCCTTGTGCTTCTAATACACGCGGACTCGCATAATTTTCTGAGGCAATCAGTTCAATATGATCTTCTTGGCGTTGTCGTTCTTGCTCAATAGCTTGGAATAATTCGTCATCAAAACCGGCTATAGACATGGTTTGACTAAACATATTGATCTCCTGATGTGTGAATAGGTTTCCATAACAGTATTTGTAAATCTGCTACATTGGTGCCTGTGGCACCCGTTATGACTAAATCTTGACTGGCTTTAAGTGCCCGATAACTATCATGTTTTGTTAAGAGTTCTTCAGGGTTTATGCCCTTGGCGCGCATCCGATCAAGCGAGTGATTATCCACTATGCCGCCAGCGGCATCAGTGGGTCCATCTCGGCCATCAGTACCCGCACTTATAAAACACCATTGACCTTCAAGACCAATTTTCTCAGCGTTTAAAGCAAATGCAAGTGCCAATTCTTGATTGCGCCCCCCTTTGCCCGTCGTTGAGCCTAGTGTGACGGTCGTTTCACCGCCTGCAATCATAGCCATTCCTTGAGGATTAGTCGGGATTATCTTTGATTTGAACTGATTAAGCAGACCAACTGCTACAGAGGTCGCTTCACCGTGTAAGCCATGAATGACTGAACTTAAGACATATTCAGATTGTGCGACGCCAAGCATAACACTCTCCACACTTTGGGAGTTGCTGGCGATGATTTCAAAAAAATTGGTACCGGATAATTCACTGTCATCTTTCAGAGTTTCAGCAATCAAGCCCGCAGCGCCAGCAGACAAATGCTGTTTGATACTGAGTGGCACGCTATTCCAAAGCTGATATTTTTCTAAAATCTCAATGGCTTTTTGATAGGTCGTGGTATCCGCCTGGGTTGGGCCACTGGCAATACTACTCGGGTCATTGTCGATGACATCCGAAATTGCCAGGCAAGCAATGTCGGCACCGCCGGCCATTCTGGCCAGACCACCGCCTTTTAGAACTGAACAGTGTTTACGTATACAATTGATCTCGGTAATGTCTGCGCCACTGGCTAAAAGCATCTGATTAAGTAGGATTTTGTCGGCTAAACCAATATCCGCAGTCGGAGCAGGTAAAAGCGCAGATCCACCGCCGGACAATAAAACCAGTAACAGTTCGCCAGGCGCACAAGCCTGTAATTTTTTGAGGATAACTTGCACGGCATCTAATCCTCGCTGGTCAGGCACAGGGTGGCCGCTGACCAGTACTTCGGCACCTGGAATGATCTTTAGATTCTCATCATTAGTGACCGCGATCACAGGTTGAACGATTTTATCTTCAGGAATTTGTTCCAAGCTAGCAAGCAGCATATTACAAGCGGCTTTACCGATTGCGATGACATGTATTTTCGACCAATTGCCCGTGGTGTTACCGATATGAAGTTGCGACCCCGATAGGTTGATTGTATTTTTAACCCTTAGGTAAGGATTAGCAGATTCGACTCCTAGCTTAAAAAAAGCCAGCGCTTCTTCACGCATTGAAAGCAAGGACATGAATCAGGCCATGGTTTTTGCCAGGGCGAATATGTTTTCGGCGTCAAGAATCTGTTTATTATCCTCAAACAACTTGGCTATACAGGCACGGTGGAGGGCTAATTTTAAGGCACCAAAACCAATTGCTCCCCAGATGATTTTGCCTGAACGTAGTTCGCCTTTATCCAGAACCTCCGTCCCACCGATACCTAAAGGAGGTGTGGCATTGGCATCTGCCAGAACTTTAAGATTTGGATTGTTCTGCCAGTGTTCGGGTTTTAATAGTTGTATGCCAGAGGCGCCTGTTGCCAAGACAATGTTCGCATCGGCGATTGCTTCGGCTCGGCTATCATCATCACTGGCAGATTGAGCCTGTATATCGACACCAAATCTTTGTTTAATGGCTAAACAGGCCTGTTCGGCATTTGCCAGGGATCTGGAGGTAATCGTGACCTTGGCCCCTTCCATTGCCATCATGGCCGCTGCGCGTTGACCGACTGGACCGGTTCCAGCCAGGATGACGACTTTCTGCTGAGCAAGCGGGCACGAACTCGCAATTCTCGCAACGGCTGCCGCAGCGGTGGTATTGCTACCGTTACTATCCAACATGACTGAAACTCGAAAACCCGGAAAAAAGTGATTGACCACACTGTCTAACAAGGTTTGACCCGCTAACATGTTGCTACCGCCAATAAAAATGGCTGTATTCTTTTTATCTTTAGGAGCACGGGTAAATATGCAACCATCGACAAGGTTGGCCACATTGCTGGGATTGACATTGGCAAGGCTAATCACATGGTCGGCACCACCGTCGTAAGCGACTACGGTATCGAAGGTAGAAGAATGCTGATCGGTGTCGAATTGGAATAACAGTTTTTTCATTGGAACAACCGCAAATTTTTAAATTAGGTGATCACGCGTCATCGCTATACAGGGCATTATACTCAATATGAACGAAGGATTTACTGGCAGTTTGGGTGTCAATGCATTCTTTGCTATGCAGAGTTTGTGGCAAGTGGTATCGTTGAACGAAACTCTGAACTCACTTTTGCGTTATGAAAAATCCAATACCCATTGCCGTGACTGGGGCAGCAGGACAAATTAATTACTCCTTATTATTTCGATTGTCCGCTGGTGAATTATTGGGCCCTGATCAACCGATTATCTTGCGATTACTCGAAATTCCAGCTGCCATGGGTAATCTTCAAGGGGTTGTGATGGAATTACGCGATTGTGCTTTTCCGTTGTTACATGACATTGTCATTACCGATGATCCTAAGGTGGCATTCATTGATGTTGAGTATGCATTTTTAATTGGTGCCAAACCCCGTGGACCGGGGATGTTGCGCAGTGATTTGTTGGAACAAAATGCCGAAATATTTGCAGTGCAGGGCCAAGCAATCAATGCCGTAGCCAGTAGGCAGGTCAAGGTTCTCGTGACTGGGAACCCATCGAACACGAATGCTTTGATTGCCATCAACAATGCGCCTGATTTACCGAGTCATTGCTTTGCTGCGATGACCATGCTGGATCATACCCGTGCGCTGAGTCAGTTGGCAGAGAAAACGGGTTATAACCCGCAAGATATTTACAGGGTCTGTATCTGGGGTAATCATTCATGCAGTCAGTATCCTGACTTGAGACATGTGCGTTTTACGCAGGCATTATCGATTGAACATTTTGATGCAGATTGGAACCTCAATGTCTTTATTCCCACTGTTCAATACCGTGGTACCGAAATTATTAAAACACGCGGGCAGTCCAGTGCGGCATCTGCTGCGAATGCCGCGTTGTTGCACATGAAAACTTGGATAGAAGGCACGCGTGACCATGATTGGGTTAGCATGGCTGTGCTCTCTGATGGCAGCTATGGAATTGACGAAGGTTTAGTTTTTTCGTTTCCTGTTCAGGTAGTCGGGGGTCAATTCCAAATTGTGCAAGGCATAGCCATTGATGAGTTCAGTCGTGAATACCTCGATAGAAATCAGGCCGAACTTCGCGAAGAACGTCAGGCTATCAAACATTTGCTTTAGTCCTTAAGCAAGGGATCCAGCAATCGTTGCTGATCGAGGGCATATAAATCGTCAAAGCCACCAATATGGCGTTCGCCAATGAAAATTTGCGGAACTGTGCGCCGTTTGGTTCTTTCCATCACTTCAGTTCGTAAACCTGGGCTGGAGTCGATATTAATTTCGGTGTAGGTTGCGCCTTTTCTTTCTAGCAGGCGCTTTGCCATAACGCAATAGCCGCACGCGGCTGCGGTGTAAATAACAATTTCAGGCATTTTGATGTCCAGTTGTGTGGTGTTGAAGGTCGAGTTGTATTGCTTTTGCCAGTATTTCGGTGAGTTGAAAAAAACTTGAAGCCAAGGTTTGGCCATATACGACCACACCATCTTCATGACCCAGCATTGTAAAAACTGTCCCCTCTGGATATTGTTTAGACAAACAAGAGACGGCTTCAGCCATTTGAACAGAACCGTAGGCGATATCACTGCCAATCGAGTTTAAGCCCAGTTGATGAGTAAATTTCCATATCACAGGGCTATGAACGTGAATGACCGATTGAATACTGTTCTGTGTCTGATAAATAGCTGCATGGGTGAGTGCTTCCGAGGAAGGTGGCTTAACACCTATCGATCGCATTGTATTTTGTTTAATATTGTATTCTGTAACCAGCGAATAATCATCTGGGTTTGATCCAGCTAAATGCCCGGTTTGACTGGCGCTGATGATGAACTGATCGGCATGTTTTTGATGGCGCATGCTAATATTGCCATAGCTTAGGCCGCCATACTTGTCCTCACGCTGATTAATTAAATCCAGTTTGTATAATAGTGTCCGCCAGCTAATAAGTTCAGTCACATCAAGATTGACAGCGGAACTTTGGTGATCAAGGTGATATTTAATCACGCCTTCTTGTTCATTCATTGCTCAATCAACTATCCAAGGAATGTGGAGTTATCAGGTACTGATATGCAATGCACATCGTTTAAATTCTACCCAATTGCTTGGGCCATTATTCTGTTATTAATCAGTCAAACTGTACTGGCCATAAACAATCAAGCCGGCCAGAAAGCCACTACTTTGCTCGAAATCCAGCAAAAAATCCAGGCAATCAAGACTAAGCAGAACATTACCGATGAGCTTAAAAACCGCTTATTAAGCATTTATGCTGAAAGTGCCGAAAATCTCAATGAACTACAGGCGCAAGAATCACAAGCCGAATCATTTAAGCTCTCCATGTCCAGTATGCCTGTGGAAGCTAAGCGTTTACAAAGACAAATCTTAGAAGCCGAGGAATCGCTTAAAAATCGTAAGCTCGAGAAGTTGTCTATATTTCCGACTGATGAAATTGAACAGCGATTGATTATTGAAAAAACCCATCTGAGTGATCTTGATGCTGAAATTAACCGCTTGGAAAGCCAGATTGCCGATCAGCTTAATCGACCACAGTTAATTCGCGAAAAAATGGCGGAAATTAAAAGCCGTCATCAAGAGCAACAAATTTTAGCCAATAAAACTTCCGAGAATTCACTGGAAAAAGAGGCAAAACAGCTGCAGTTAGAAACCAGAATTCGTATGCTGAATTCAACGCTGAAAACCTTAGAGCGTGAGAGTATCAGTGATCCTTTGCGTTTGCAGATACAGAAAGATCAAATGCATCTCTTGAATATACAAAGAGAGATGCAATTCCAACTAGTCTCTGAACTCGATACGGCCTTATTGGAAAGACGGCAGCAATCGATAGACAAAGAACAAGCGCAATTGTTGGAAG
>RFQK01000112.1 GCA_009925045.1 Methylococcaceae bacterium | reverse complement strand
TCCGGTAAATGCCGATCAGCAATATAGCGCACAGAAAGATCAACCGCATGCTGAATCGCTTCCGGCGTATAACGGATGCCGTGATATTCCTCAAACCGCGATTTCAAACCTTTTAAAATTTGCACGGTGTCATCTGGAGTAGGCTCCAGAACATCAATTTTTTGAAAGCGGCGCGCTAAGGCATGATCTTTTTCAAATATGCCGCGATATTCCTGATAAGTAGTTGAACCAATACAACGCAAGCTACCAGACGCTAATACAGGTTTAATCAAATTGGAAGCATCCATGACACCGCCAGAGGCAGAACCTGCGCCGATAATGGTATGGATTTCATCGATAAATAAAATAGACTCAGGCTGTTTTTTGATCTGATTGATCAGTGCTTTGAGGCGTTTTTCAAAATCGCCACGATATTTGGTACCCGAGAGCAGCGCCCCCATATCCAAAGAGTAAATCACACTATTCAAAAGCACTTCAGGCACTTGCTCTTCGACAATCCGTTTAGCCAGTCCTTCAGCAATAGCAGTTTTACCAACCCCCGCCTCACCCACCAGCAACGGGTTGTTTTTACGTCGTCTAGACAGAACCTGAATGGTACGTTCTACTTCCGCATCACGACCAATCAAGGGGTCTATCAAACCCTTAATTGCTTCTTGGTTGAGATTAACCGCATATTTCTCTAAGGGTGAATCACCATTGGCAAAATCAGATTTGTCAGAATCTGAGTCTTCAGATTCAGCTTTAGGTGCTTGATCATTTTTACTGACACCATGTGACAAATAATTGACGACATCCAGACGGGAAATATCTTGTTTTCCTAACAGATAAACCGCATGCGAATCCTGCTCGCTGAATAAAGCCACAAATAAATTAGCACCGGTTACTTCTTTCTTATCGGACGCTTGAACATGAAACACCGCACGCTGTAAAACACGCTGAAAACCCAAGGTGGGTTGAGTTTCACGCTGAACATTTTCAGGAATCAGCGAAATGGTATCGTCGATAAATTGGGTCAATTCCGCCCGTAACGCATTGATATTGCAATTGCAGGCTTTGAGTATCGGCTGTGTTGATTCGTTATCCAGCAAAGCTAACAGCAAATGCTCAACCGTAATAAATTCGTGGTGCTTCGCATGGGCACTGGAAAATGCATTATTCAGTGTTAACTCAAGCTCTTTACTTAACATAAATGCCCCTATATGGCTTCTTCCATGGTGCACATCAAAGGATGATGATGCTCACGGGAATAATCATTCACAATGTGGACCTTGGTTTCGGCAACATCTTTGGTATAGGTTCCACAGACACCTATACCTTGAGTGTGAACCTGCAACATAACCTGAGTGGCTCGTTCAAGGTTCATATTAAAAAAACTGGTCAAAATCTCAACGACAAAATCCATAGGCGTAAAGTCGTCATTCAACAATAACACCCTATACATAGAAGGGCGTTTTAATTCCGGCTTGGCATCTTGCAAAGCAACATTGCCATCCGAGTCTTTAAAAGGCAGGGAGTCAGACATAAACCATCATAATAAAATCTTGAGTTCCTACCTTAGCGGTATAGACAATAAATATCAATGCCAATCTGAGGCAACAAGCTTGAAATCAAAACATACGCCCCAAATTTACCATGTAAAATTAACTAAGCAGTAATGACAACTCTTTTCGCCCGAGGTGCATCTATGAGTCCAAACGAACGCGAACAACTTCAACAATTTTTGAACCAACTTAAACAAGCCAGACCGGGCAATAAGGACAATGAAGCTGAACGGCTCATAACTGATGCAGTTGCTCAGCAACAAGATGCTTCTTATCTATTGGTGCAACGCTGTTTATTGTTAGAACAGGCCTTAAATAACGCCAAAATACAAATCAGCGAACTGCAAAAAAACCAGGCACCCCAATCGAATAGTTTTCTGGGCAATGATCCTTGGGCACAAAACCCTAGTCCTGCTGCTAATTATCAGGCGCCCAGAACGACAGCACCCTTGGCAGCCAATACTGGCGGATTAGGCGGTTCTAGCTTTCTGGGTAATGTGGCTACCACGGCTGCAGGAGTAGTCGCAGGTTCATTTTTGTTTCAGGGTATTGAGAACCTGATGGGACATCACCATTACGGTGGTTGGCAGGATAACCCTGGCGATTTGGGTGGTCATCTTAACGAACAAACAATTGTCAATAATTATTACGGTGATGATGCGATTCGTGACGCTGGATTCACAACTGATAGTTCAGAATTTGAGACTGACAACACCGATTTTGATGGTGGCGGCGACAGTGACTCAGACTGGATTTAAGCCACTCCACGATCGTTAGCCTGATGATGCACTTCTATCGTCACATGATCCAAATAGCGTATTGATTTTAAACGCTTTCTATAGACCTCTGGCGATTGTGGGGTAGTACTCACAATCGCTATGACGGCTGCATGATGATGCGCTGTCATACGCCAAACATGTAAATCGACCACTTTACAGTCATTCTCCGCTTCAATTAAAGCCGATATAGCTGCTCTCTCAACAAAAGGCACACTGTGATCCACCAAAACAGGTGCGGTTTCGCGAACCAAGCCCCCTGCCCAAACTAAAATCACTAACGCGCCCACCAAACCCATCACTGGATCTAGCCAGTTCCAGCCATAATATTTGCCCGCCATCAATGCAATGATCGCTAAAAATGAAGTCAAGGCATCGGCAATCACATGTAAATAAGCCGCTCGCAAATTATGATCGTGATGGTGGTGATGACCGTGATGATGATCATGTTGATGACTATGTGAATGATGATGGTGATCATGATCATTCAATAACAAGGCAGACAAAATATTAACTGACAAACCGACTGCGGCCACGATAATCGCCTCATCAAATTGAATCAGTTGCGGGACTAATAATCGCTCGACGGATTGCATAATCATCATCAGCGCCACCATTGCCAACGCGATCGAGCTAGCAAAGCCTCCCAGCACATCAACCTTAGCCGGACTAAAAGCAAAGGTATGATCATTACGATGCAAACGACCATAACGATAAGCCATCAGTGTTATCAGAAACGCCGCGGCATGAGTGGACATATGCCAGCCATCGGCTAATAAAGCCATAGAATGAAACTGCATGCCTGCCACAATTTCCACCCACATGGTGACGAAAGTTAAGGCAAACACCCAGCGAGCCCGACGCTCGCCACGATGATTATGTTTAACGTAATCATGGCTATGCAGCCAATACTGATCAAATTCTTGTTGATGACTATCCATCATTCAATTCCCTGTTTGTAATAACTCGTCGATTAAAATAACTGAAGCACTTGGATCGGATTCTAAATGACGACACACATATTCCACTACTTCCGGCCAGTTTGGAAACACCTGAAACCACAAACGCAAAAAATTAAGCAAAGCAGCATAGTACTCTTCGGCATTCGCTTGCCGAGTGACCAGTGCATCCGAAGCCAGAGCCATCAATACATGTTTTAGCTTGTCCTTAAATTCGATCCGGGTCACAAACTCCATGTCTTTACCATACCAAGTCACATGACCTTCGTGTTTGTGCGCTGCCTCAATCGCTAAAATCAACTCCTGCATACTCTGATAGGTATACGGAAAGCGTTTGTCCAAATCTATGGCTACTTTCCAGTTTGTTGTTGCCATATTCACCTCTTTATCAAGAGCCGTAAATGAATTCTCAGATCAGGTTTAGTTTAAACACTGACGGAGTTTTGCAATCAAGTCTGATGCCAGCATGCCACGTTCCCCCGCTTGCGCAGCACATAAATCCGCCGCCTCACCATGAATATAAACAGCTAACTGACATGCCTCCAATAAACTAAGACCTTGGGCAAGCAAACTACCACAGATGCCTGCCAGAACATCGCCCATGCCGCCACTCGCCATACCGGGATTACCGGTGGTCGACACCCCAATAGAATTGCCATCAGCGATTAAACTACCCGCGCCTTTTAGTAGCCAAACCCCACCAAAAGCAGACTGAAGCGCTTGCACGGCAGCGAAACGGTCTTTGGCAATGTCAGTCGTTGTGCACTGCAATAAACGTGCAGCTTCACCCGGATGAGGTGTGGCGATGCCGCAATTTAATTTATGCGGATGTGCGGCCAGCCAATTTAAAGCATCTGCATCCCAGACACTGGGTTTATTCAGAGTTACGATTTGCGACAGCAAAGCCTGAGCCCATGGATCTTGTCCCAGACCCGGACCCACCACAACTACAGAGGCTTTATCCAGCAAAGGCAATAGTTCATTTGAATCTTCCACGGCATGGGACATGATTTCCGGCCGGGTCATAGCCAATACATGACTGTGACTGGCTCGTGTCGCCACACTGACCAAGCCAGCCCCACTGCGCAAAGCAGCTTCCGCAGCCAAACGAATCGCACCGCTGTAGCCATGGTTACCACCCACCAATAACACATGACCGAAATGGCCTTTATGCGCATTCCTGGGACGTGAAGGGAGAGCAATTTTGTTTAAGCGGTAGTGAGTGGCCTGCGTTTTCCTGAAAAAATCAGCCGGTAAATCTAAATCAGCAATCAGCACCTCGCCGGTGTAGTTCACTGCTTCCCCAGTATAAAGCCCCGGTTTGCCGGCAATAAAACTGACGGTTAAATCAGCCTTAAAGACTGAATCAGCGAGGACAGCCCCCGTATCGGCAACGAGTCCGGAAGGAATATCGACTGCCACACGCTTTGCAGAACTCTGATTGGCCTTGGCAATCAATGATTGGTGATCAGCCGACAATCGCCGATTCAAACCTATTCCAAATAATGCATCGATAATTAAATCGGTATCAATATCACCATCTGCATCACCCATCGAGATTTGGCCACCGGATTGCTGGTAAGTTTTAAAACAACTCAAAGCATCATTAGGTAATTGCTCAGGATCCGCGAGGCTGATCACCCGAACCTGATAAGCTGCTTGCAGGGCAAGATTGGCGATCACATAGCCATCTCCGGCATTATTGCCACCTCCGGCTAATACAGTGATGCGTTTGATATCGGGCCAACGCGCTATGACAGCGGCAAAAACTGACTCACCCGCTCTTTGCATTAAGGACAGACCGGATACAACACCTGCGGCAATGGCTCGTTGCTCCAGACTGCGAATCTGATCGCTGGTATAAAGTGGCGTATGCAAACTGTTCATAGCATTTGTGTACAATGAAGGACATCATGATTATAGATCAAGCCAGTATGCCGACGACTGCAATTGAAGATCTTCAGCATTTAAGCCAGCAAATTAAGGACTGGGGGATGGCACTTGGTTTCCAGCAAGTTGGCATCAGTCACACCGATTTAACGACCGCAGAGCAACGCTTGCAAACCTGGTTAGGCAAAGGGTATCACGGTGAAATGCACTATATGGCCAGCCATGGCTTAAAACGTTCAAGGCCGGCATTACTGCAAGAAAACACTCGCTCCATCATCAGTGTGCGCATGGATTATCTCTCGGAAGGTGTTGCAGATTCGCAGCTCTGCCTGGATACGCCTGAACACGCTTTCGTTTCCCGTTATGCACTGGGTCGTGATTATCA